>JBFKDW010000028.1:0-32930 GCA_041619515.1 Acidimicrobiia bacterium | reverse complement strand
CTTCCGGAGCCAGGCGAAGGCGGCGATCATGGACCCGATCGCAACCCCGATCATGATCCATCCCGCCGTGCGATCGACGAGCGGCTCCAGATAGGAACGATTGCTGGTGAACAGGAAGAGGAAGATGAACACTGGCAGGCCCCCGAGCACGATGGCCGAGATCCGGCCTTCGGCGCTCAGCGCCTTCACTTCACGGCGCAGCCGGTTGCGCTGCAACATGGTGTCGGCGACGATATCGAGCACTTCGGCCAGGTTGCCACCCACTTCACGCTGGATGTCGGTCGCCATGACGACCCATTCGAAGTCCTCGGAGTCCATCCGCTCGGCGATGGCTCTGATGGCAGCACCGATGGGCCGGCCCAGCCGCACCTCGGCCACAGCTCGCTGATACTCACGTGATGTCGGCTCGGGTGCCTCGCTGGCCACCGCTTCCAGCGCCTGCAGGAACGACTGGCCCGACCGGAGTGACGTGGCAAGCAGTCCGAGGGTACCCGGCATTTGATCGACGAAGCGGGCCTTCTCGCGGGAGGCCACCAGCCGCAGCCCTGCGGCGATGACGAGCACGAGTATGACGAACGCCACCACGCCCACCAGGGCACTCCCCTGGAACACGGCGACCAGGATCGAGCTAACGGCGGCCACCGCCAGGGCACCCGCAACCACCTCGCCCGGGCGCCACAGGATGTTGGCCTGCTCGAGCATGTTGGCGATCGGCTGCAACAGACCTTGTGACTCGGCGACCTCTTCTGCCTGCGAGGCGAACCGGCTCAAGAAGGGGATTCGCTGCAGCACGCCGCGAGGCTCGCCCTCGACCACTTCGGTCCCTGGACGGGCGAAGCGGCGCCCGGAGAGTGAGCTGAGCCGTCGCGACACGGCATCGCTGCTGCGGCCGAACCCGACGACCACCACCAGCAGGGCGATGGCCGCTGCCATGGTGAGCACAGAGATGAGCCGCAGGGTCCCGGGTGACGGGCTGGCCGACTCAGCGGCCCCGGGCTGGGCGACGGCATAGGTGGGCGGCAGCGTTGTGGTCGAGCGCGGGTTGACGATGAACCCGGGGACGGTGACTACCTGCGAGGCGGACGCCTGCTGGTAGCGCACCTCGAAGGTGACATCCCGGGGAGCCGCCTCTGTGGCCGTGAACGTGAGCACGACCCGGTTGTCGAGAGACCGCTGAATGGCTCCGTAGAGCGTGGCCAGCTCGGCGGGGTCGGGTGTCTCGAGGTAGTCGGCGTTGGCCAGGGTGCGCACGCCGCTGGTGTCGAACTCGGTCCCCGACAGCGCCACGCCGTAGACGGTCAAGGACTGATCGGACACGGCGGCAGCGGCGTCCTCGAGTGTCGCCACGCTGGCGTCGTCGGCGCTGCCTGTCAGGACGATCAGGTTGCGCTCCAGGGTCGCTTCAGTGCCAACCGATCCGTACAGATCGGAGGCCCGCACCACCCCGTCGTAGAGCCGGCTCGGCCCGGCCGGCTCCAGTTGAGCGAGCGCGATCTTGAGGGCGGTGGCATTGCCGGTGAAGCCGGTGAAGACCGAGACTTCCTCGCCGAATCCGACGATGGCAACCAGATCCTGGGGCCGCATGTTGTCGATGAACGCCTCGGAGGCCGCTTTGGCCGCATCCAGGGTGCCGCCGGCGGTTGCTTCGCTCGTGTCGATGGCAAGGACAATGCCGACCGGCACCGGGTTCTGGGAGATGGGGGTGGCTGTGGTGTTGGCGATCGCCGTGCCGTCTTCCAACACCGAGAGGTCGCCGGGCTCGAACGTCTCGACGTTCCCGACATCCACCACGACCGTCATGTCCGGGTAGCGGGCGATCCCGATGTCGGTGATCGCGATCTCCGCCGCCTGATCCTGGGCCAGCGCCGGCAGGGCACCGAGCACCAGCAGCACTGTCAGCGACAGCAGCGCCAGCGGAAGGCGGCGGGAGTGGGTCATCCGAGTTCGAAGGTGTCGGCCTCGCGGGCGAAGCCCTCGGGGGCGAACATGTCGGCCTGGAGGACGATTCCGCTGTCCTCCAGCTTCTTGCTGAAGGACGGACGGAGACCCGTGGACTTGAGGTGGCCCCGGTAGTAGCCATCCTCGTCGACGCCCATGCCGTAGTCGAACAGGAAGATGTCCTGGGTCGTGACGACCTCACCCTCCATGCCAAGCACTTCGGTGATATGGGTGACCCGGCGGGTTCCGTCGCGCAGCCGGTGGAGGTGCACGATGAGGTCGACGGCGCCGGCCACCTGCTCCCGGATCGCCCGCACCGGCATGTCGAAGCCCGCCATGAGCACCATCGTCTCGATACGGGCCAGCGTGTCGCGAGGAGAATTGGAGTGAATGGTCGTGAGCGAGCCGTCGTGTCCGGTGTTCATCGCCTGCAACATGTCGAGCGCCTCTCCACCACGGGCCTCTCCGACGACAATCCGGTCCGGGCGCATGCGCAGGGAGTTGCGCACGAGGTCCCGGATGGTGACCATCCCGCGCCCCTCCAGGTTGGCCGGCCGGGCTTCCAGGGTCAGGACGTGTTCCTGGCCGAGCTGGAGCTCGGCGGCGTCTTCGATGGTGACGATGCGCTCGTCATCGGGGATGTAGCTCGAGAGGATGTTGAGCATCGTCGTCTTACCCGAGCCGGTGGCACCAGACACGATGATGTTGAGCTTGCCCCCGGTGCACTTGCGGAGAAACTCCGCCGTCAAATCCGTGAACGAGCCCTTCTCGATCAAGTCCTTCTCGGTGAGCGGGTCGACCGAGAACTTCCGGATGGTCAGGAAGGGACCGCCGATGGCCAGCGGATGGATGATGGCGTTGACACGGGATCCGTCCGGCAGGCGTGCGTCAACCATCGGGGTCGATTCGTCGATGCGCCTGCCGACCTGGCTCACGATCTTCTCGATGATGCGAAGCAAATGGGTGGTGTCGACGAAGCGGGCGGCGGATCTGATGATCTTGCCGGAGCGCTCGATGTAGACCGAGTAGGGCCCGTTGACCATCACCTCGCTGACATCGGGATCGGCCAGAAGCGGGTCGATCGGGCCGTAGCCGAGCACGTCGTCGGCGATCTCTCGGAGCAAGGCCTCCCGATCCACTCGCGAGAGCGGAAGGGTGTCCTCGGACTCCAGGGCCCAGTCGAGCATCTCCATGACGCGAACCTTGAGCTCGGCATCGGACATCTGGCGGTCGTACAACGATGGCCCGAGACCCTCGACGACTTTGAAGTGGAGCCGGCGGCGCAGTTCCTGGGCAGCGGAGTCTTCCCGCGTCGGTTCGTCGACGCCGGTTTCAGCGGCCTTGGCGGCTGCTACCCGTTCTGACAGGGAACTCATCTCTCACCGTCCTTGTGTTGCTTCAACGCCCGAATCGGCGCTTCTTCTGGCTTTCTTGAGGGAGCTGTCGCGCCTCCATCAAGATACGAGTGACATCCTCGAACGCTTTGGCCGGCTTGGACTTGGGATGCGATTCCACGATGGGAATCCCTTCGTTCACCGAGGCCGGGAGCAGGCCGTCAGACGGCACGGAAGCCGAAATGGGCAGGCGCAGTGACCGCTCGATCTCATCGACATCCAATCGGGCCTTGGAGTTCGAGCGGTTCAGCACCAGTTTTATCTTGTTGGCCGGGTAATTGAGGATCCGCAGCGTCTCGAGCGCCAGCTTGGCGTTCTTCACGCTCGGCAGGTCCATATCGACGACGAACAGCACCACGTCGGATTTGTCGAGGATGGCGAGGAGCCGCTCGTCGAGGCTGGGGGCGGTATCGACCACCACGTAGTCGAACATCTCGCGCAGCAAACCGAGGATCCTGGTGTAGGTGACCGTGGGAACCTCGTCGGCGAACGCCGGCTCGAGCGGAGCCGCCAGCACGCGCATGCCGGATGAATGATGGGCGAGGACCGTCTCGAGAAACTGGCTATCGAGACGCTCTCCCTCCTTGGCGGCATTGACCACCGTGTGCTTGGGATCGACCTGGAGCACGAGCGCCACGTCGCCGAATTGGAGATCGGCGTCGGCAATCACCACTCGCTCGGGATCACCCCACCTGGCCAGGAGCGTGGCCACGTTGGACGCGAACACGGTCTTGCCGCTTCCGCCTTTGGCAGCCATCACGGTGATGATGCGGCCTTCTGCGAGCGGCGGGTGGGCCTCGGGCTTCTTCTCGGCCCGCCGGCGATGGGTGCGTTCCGCAGTCTTGAGGGCTTCGGTAGCGGCGGCAATGGTCAGCGGCGCCTCAACCACGTCGTTGAGGCCGGAGCGAATCGCGGCTCGCAGGACATCGCCGGGAACGTCGGCCGGGGCTACGAGCACCACGATGAGTTCGGGATCGAGCTCGGCGAGGGCGGCCGCTTCCGCGATCCCCTCGGCGGTGGCAAGCGACGGCCCCACGAACACGACATCGGCGTCGCCTGCGATGACGCCGTCCTCGGCGTCGGCGATCGACTCCAGCAGCTGGACTCGCCCCTCGAACACGGCCTTGGTCTGGCGCCGAACCTCGCCGTCGGGGTCGACGAAGAGGATTCCTTCCGGATCGAATTCGGATTGACTACTCAAAGAGGGTCTCCCGGTTGATGCCTTCGGTGGCGACCGGAATGAAGTCACCCGGGACCAGCGTCATCCACACGCTGCCCTTCTCGAATGCGAACACGAGGCGCTCGGCCTCCTGGGCGGTGACTTCGAGCGTCAGCAGGCCGAATTGGGTGCCTTCGCCTGCTTCGGTGACCGTTCCGTCTTCGTTGACCACCGACTGGATCCGTCCCACCGAGTTGTCGAATGCCGGGTCCCCGGTCCGCTTCTGGTCGCCGACCGCCAGCACAGGAATGCCCTGCAGCAGGAAGCGGGTGAACTCCTGATCCTGTGCCTCTCGCAGCTGATCGATGATGTCGCGCAACGCCTCGTCGGTGATCTCATCCTCGCCGAGCCCCTCGAGAGTGAGCTGGGGGGCCTGGATGGTGACGATCATGTTGACCTTGTCGTTGGGGCGGATGAAGCCGCCGACGGCACGGGTGGCGTCGAGCTGCACGGTCACCGCTTGCTTGCCCGGGCTGATGATCTCGGCCAGCGTCTCCACCACCGGCGCTTCGAGCGCATCTTCCCACTGATCGGACGTGAGGATCTGGTTGCGGCTGATCGGCCCAACCGCGAATCGATCGCGCAGGCGGGCGGTCAGCTCCTCCTGCGAGGTAAAGGCGACCGTGCGGTCGGGTGACGGGCCGGGGAGGAAGTCGAACGACTCTTCGCTGACGAGGAACAGCTGCTCGTCGATGACGGTGTTCCCCGGCGTTCGGGCGGGAATGTCTTGGGAGGCGCGGATCACCGGTACCAGCTCGAGGCCCTCGCGGGCGTCTTCATCCACACCCTGGAGGTATTGCCATATCGAAAAGGCTGCGATCCCCGCCAGCACGAGGGCCACGATGAGGACCACGGTGCGCTTTAACATTCGTCACTCCTTGCAGAAGCCGAGGTCGTCATTCGACCGCTGTTCCTGTGTCCTATCGGAAGACGCGCAGTAGCGCTTGAGAAAAGCTTGTCCCTCGGAGATTTCATTCAACCAGCCTCACCAACCGTCGTTAAGGCCTGGCGCGCTCGCGCGCCGAGATCATTGTTGCCCGATCAGATTAGCGTGTCGAGGATTTTCGCGATCGCGCCCGCTGTCGGCCGATCAGCTTCCGCCGATCCCCCGCTCTTTCAGCTCCTTGAGGATGGCTTCCAGCGACTCGTCGGCTTTGAAATGGGCCCCTTCGGAGGCGATTTCTTCGCGTTCGAACTCGGGCTCCTGGCGTGAGCTGCGGGTTGGCTTCTGGGGTGCGCTGCGCTCCGACCACTCGGGAAGCGCTTGCTTGATCGACAGGCTGATGCGACGGCGATCGTCGTCGATCTCGGTGATACGGACGTTCACCGTCTGGCCGACGGTGAGCTCGAGCTCGGGGCTCTCGACGTGGTGCATGGCGATCTCCGACACATGCACCAGGCCTTCCACCCCGTCGGTGACCGACACGAATGCGCCGAATGGGACGGTCTTGGTGACCTTGCCCTCGACGATCCCGCCGACCTCGTTCCCGGCGGAAAACGACTCCCACGGATCCTCCCGGGTCTGGCGAATCGAGAGGGAGATGCGCTCGCGGTCCCGGTCGACCTCGAGCACCTTGACGGTCACTTTGTCGCCCACTGCCACAACCTCGCTCGGGTGGCTGACGTGCTGCCAGCTGAGCTCCGACACGTGAACCAGCCCGTCCATTCCCCCAAGGTCGACGAACGCACCGAAATTCACGACCGACGACACGACGCCGTCCCGAACCTGGTCCTCGGCTAGATCCTCCAGGAAGGCGGTGCGCTGTTCGGCCTGCTCTTCCTCGAGATACGCTCGCCGCGACAGCACGACGTTGTTGCGATTCTTGTCGAGCTCGATCACCTTCGCTTCGATATCGTTGCCGACGTACGGCTGCAAATCACGAACCCGGCGCAACTCGACCAATGATGCCGGCAAGAAGCCGCGCAGGCCGATGTCGACGATGAGCCCGCCCTTGACGACCTCGATGACGGGGCCTTTCACCGTTCCGCCTGCTGCCATGACCTTCTCGATGCGGCCCCAGGCGCGCTCGTACTGGGCACGCTTCTTGGAAAGGATCATCCGTCCCTCGGAGTCCTCCATTTCGAGCACCATTGCCTCGATGGTGTCTCCCACCGAGACTTCGTCCCCCGGATTCACCTGGTTGCGGATCGAGAGCTCCTTGGCAGGAATGTGGCCCTCCGACTTGAACCCGATGTCGATGAGAACCTCGTCCGGATCGACCCTGACCACGGTGCCTTCGACCAGCGAGCCTTCCTTGAACTGCATGACCGTTCGCTCGAGGGCGCTCTCGAAATCCTCGGCGGACAGGTCATCCGGCAGATCCTCGAGGTTGAGGTTCATCTTGACGACGACGATCTCGTCGTTCGAACCGGATGGGGGGCCGGCCTCAGACGCGGCCTCGGCCGCGGGCTCGGGCGCGGCGGGTTCTGGGCTGGAGACGGGCTCTGCCCCGGCTTCGGCGGCAGGCTCCGCCTGGACGGCGGGCTTGGGCTGGTCGGCGGGCTCGGCCTCGACGGCGGGCTTGGGCTGGTCGGCGGGCTCGGCCTCGACGGCGGGCTTGGGCTGGTCGGTGGACTCCGCCTCGACGGCGGGCTCGGGGGCAGCGTCGGCGGACTCCGGCGCGGCGGTGGATTCCTCCGCCGGTTCGGCCGCTGCGGTCTCTGTGACCGTCGCTACCTCGGTTTTCTCATCAGACAAGGGTTCTCCTGATACACGGAATCAACTCCACGGATGTGGAGCGGGACATAGGGTAACACAACGGCGTGGAAAGCGACTGGTCAGACCTTCACTTCTGCCAGGTTTGCCCCGGTTCCCACGTCGACAGTGAGTGGCACCGCCAGCTCCGCCACCCCCTCCATGAGATGCACGGTGAGCTCCCTGGCGCCCCCCAGCTCCTCCTCGGGACATTCCAGCACCAGCTCGTCGTGCACCTGGAGAATGAGGGCTGATTGGAGCCCCGTTTTCTCGAGCTCGGCATCGATGGCGATCATCGCCTTCTTGATGATGTCGGCCGCCGAGCCCTGGATGGGGGCGTTGAGCGCCATGCGCTCCCCCATCTGGCGGGTGCGATAGTTGGATGCCGCCAGCTCCGGCAGATAGCGGCGCCTGCCGAAGATGGTCGTGGTGTAGCCGTCGTGGTGCGCTTGCTTCACAATGCCTTCCATGAACGCCTGCACCCCCGGGAACTGCGCGAAATACGCGTCGATCTGCGCCTGTGCCTCCTCGCGTTCGATCTCCAGGCGCTGCGCCAGCCCGTAGGACTCCATCCCGTACAACAAGCCGAAGTTGATCATCTTGGCCCGGCGCCGCATGTCGGCGGTGACGTCGGCCAGCTCGCATCCCGCCACCCTGGCGGCGGTGGCGGCATGAATGTCGATATTGTCCCGGAAGGCTTCGAGCAGCCCCGGATCGCCGGTCACGTGCGCCAGGATGCGGAGCTCGATCTGCGAGTAGTCGGCCACCAGGAACTGCCACCCCGGGCGAGCCACGAACGCCCGCCGGATGGTGCGGCCCTCTTCGGACCGGATGGGGATGTTCTGCAGGTTGGGATGCTCTGAGCTGAGCCGTCCCGTTGATGCTGCCAGCTGGTTGAACGTGGCGTGAATCCGGCCATCGGGCGCCACCAGCGGCAGGAACCCGTCGACATAGGTGGAGCGGAGCTTTTCGAGTTGACGGTATTCGAGGAGTAGCTCGACGATCGGATGGTCCTCGGCCAGTTTCTCCAGCACCGCCGCATCGGTTGACGGCTGCCCCTTCGGGGTCTTCTTCGAAACTGGAAGCCCGAGACGATCGAAGAGCACCTGTCGCAGCTGCAGGGTTGAGTTCACGTTGAACGGCTCGCCGGCGGCATCGTGAATCTTGCCTTCCAGCGTGCCGAGCCGATCGCGCAAGCTTGCACCCAGCTCCTCGAGATAGCCGACATCTATCTGGATTCCGGCCTGCTCCATCCTGGCCAGCACCCGCACGAGCGGCAGCTCGACCTCCTCCAGCAAGGACGTGGCACCGCGGGCCTCGACCTGCTCGGCGAGCGGGGCGACGAGGCGGGCGATCGCAGCCGCCCGCCGGCCGGCTGCCTCCAGATCGGGCCCTCCCCCGAAATCGAGCGTCCCCTGGGTGACCGGTGCGCCCTGATCGTCGACCGGCTCGAGCTCGAGCGACAGAACCCGGCCGGCGATGTCGGGAAGCCCGTAATCGCGCAGCGAGGGGTTGACGACATAGGCGGCCAGCGCCGTGTCGAACGCCAGGCCTCGCAGGTCGACGTCATGGTCGAGGAGCGCGTGGACGGCCGGCTTGGCGTCATGCAAATGCTTGGGGATTTCCGGGTCCTCGAGCAGCGGCCGCAGGTGAGCGAGAGCTGCGGCCGGCACGAAAGTCACCACCCCGGCGTCGGTTGCCAACATGAGCCCGGCCAGGTCTGGCTCGTCCCACACGGGATCCACTGCAATGGGCCCGGCCAATGCGGCCAGCTTGGCCGGGTCGGTCTCGGTCACCACTTCGACTTCGAAGGCCTCACGGGCCGCGGTGCCGGCGCCTCCGCCGGATTCCACCAACCGGCTCCACAAGGAATGGAATTCCAGCTCATCGAACACGCCGCGCACCTCAGACGCGTCCCACTCGGCGAGGCGAAGCGACTCGAGGTCGATGTCGATGTCGACGGTTCGGACCAACGCCATGAGCTGCCGGTTGAGGAACACCTGATCGCGTGACGCGGCCAGATTCTCCCGCAACTTGGGTGACAGCTCGGCGATGTGTTCGTAGATGCCTTCGAGCGAGCCGTGTTCGTTGAGCAGTTTTGCAGCGGTCTTCTCACCGACCCCGGGCACGCCGGGGAGGTTGTCGGATGTGTCGCCTCGCAGCGCGGCGTACTCGACGTACTGCGAGGGAGTGACGTTGTATCGCTCGGCAAGGTAGGCGGCGTCGGCGATCACGGTGTCGGAGATGCCCCGCCGGGTGTACATGACCCGTATTCCCGCCTCGATGAGCTGGAAGGCGTCGCGGTCTCCGGTCACCACCAGCACCTCCCATCCGTCCGCGCTGGCTCGCCCGGCGAGGGTGGCGATGACGTCGTCGGCTTCGAACCCGGCTATCCCGAACTGGGGAACATGCAACACCTCGACCACCCGCTCGATCAGAGGCAGCTGGCTGCGGAATATGTCGGGCGGAGCCTCCCGCTGCGCCTTGTACTCCGAATACTGCTCGTGGCGAAACGTGCCTCCCCGCACGTCCCAGGCAACCGCCAGCGCATCGGGGTGTTCGTCGCCCAGCAGCTTGATGAGCATGGACGTGAAGCCGTATGCGGCGTTGGTCACCTGGCCTTGCGACGTCGCCAGATCACTCGGCAGCGCGTAGAAGGCTCGATAGGCGAGACTATGGCCGTCGAGGAGAACCAGCTTGGGCACCTCGCCAGGATAGAGACACCGCCGGCGAGCAAAACCGGGTGATGCCGGGAATGGCCCGAGGCCCGCGCGCCCGGATCCGGGCTATGCCCCCGGCGGCAATTGGACGAGGCGCGATCCCTGGGCGAACTCGGTGGCGATCGCCAGGAAGACGTCGCTCAGGTCGTCCGCTTTCGGCAGGCAGTAGAAGTAGTCGCCGTCGGTATTCTCGAAGTCGGTGGTGAGGGGGGTGCAGTTGTCGTCCGAGGGCTGGGTGGCCATGTCGGCCAGCAGGGCGGTCACCGGAGCCCCGTTCGGCGGGAAGAGCGCCGTGCCGTAGATGCCCGTCTCGTCGTAGCTGCACGTTTGCGAGCGGGAGTCGACCCCGAAACCGATGGTGTACAGCTCGATGCCGGCCGCCTTGGCGGCGGCGGCCATGTCACGAGCGTACAGGCAGGGATTCGCCACATCGTCGCGAGGCTCGTTGGCCCCACCGTCCGACAATAGGATGATGCCCTTCTTCACCCCGGGCCGCCCCCGTGAGACGAGCTCGGAGACCGCATCGTCACCCACAGCATTGGTGACGCCGGCTCCATCGCTGATCGGGCTGCCCAGGTCGGTGGTACCGCGGTCGGTGCTGCAGCGGATGATCTGGACGAGCTCACTGTTCGAGTCCACATCGGGATCCCCGTCGCCGTCGTAGTCGTAGTCGAGCGTGTCCTTGTAGTCGCTGCTGAGCCCTACGGCCACCCACTTCCCGATTGACTGGGGTGAGGCATTCACGCACCTGTCGGGCACACTCGCAGCCGGCAGCACTGCCAGGCCGACGTGCTGAATCGCCGGGTCGAAGAAGTCGAGCACCGCCAGCGACGCCTCTTCGACTTTGTCCATGTCGGCCGAGCTCATGCTCCCGGTGCGGTCCATGACCAGCATGAGATCGACGGGACCGGTCGCGCCTGCTCCGCAGCTGCCGCGGCAGGCCGCAGAGATGATGTCGGTGGTGCCGTCTTCGACTCCGATGGCGGGGGCGAATGCGAAGTCGGTGGTCTTCTCGGTTTCGAGGACGATGGTGTTGCACGTGTCGCCGTCGGCGGGCACGCATGGGGCGACACAGATTCCGTCCGCACACACCCAGGGGGGGCCGACAGCAGGAACGTCGGCACCGGGGTCGCACACCGAGGGCACCTCGCCGGCGTCGGGAATGCCGTTGTTGTCCTGGTCCCCAACCAGGCAGCGGAAGGTCGTGACCATGTTGCCGGCGAGATCGCCGTCGTTGGCGAGGGCAAAGTCGGTCGCCTGCGACTCGGCCGCCAGGCCGTCCGGCAGCTGGGAGGCGCCCGCCAGTGCCGCGGCGTCTGAGCTGTTCCACAGATGCTGGCGGTCGGTGGATTTCATGGTGATGTCGACGGCGAGCGCCGCCACTGCGAACAACACGATCAGGAGAACGGCGGCCAGCACGAGGATCGCTCCATCCTCGGGATGCAGGCGATCCCGTACCCGCTCGAGCCGCCTCACTCGATCCTCATCTCGGTGACGGTCTGCAGATCGATCTTGTTGTCGCTGTCGATGAATCCGGGGAGGGGCGTGATCAGGTTGTACTGGTAGTCGAGCGTCACGAGGATCGAATCGCCCGATTCCCCGTTGCGAAGGTCTCCTGCCGGGAATCCGGGGCCGGTGCAGGCGGTGTCGTCTGGCTTCTGGCAGGTCACGGTGATGGTGAGATCGGCCGGGTCGATCTCGGCGGCTTCCTTCACCCGGTTGGACACAGCCACCGGGTCGAGGTTGACGGTTCCCAGCCTGGCGCCTTCCCGCCCGGCGTTGGTCATCTGGGTTTTCGAGTTGATGGCAAGACCAAAGTCGACCATCCCGAACACGAGCATGAAGAAGAGCCCGATGACAATGGCGAACTCGATGAGGACTGCTCCCTCGTCATCAGACGACCGACGAAAGCGACTCATGGACATGGGCATATGATCGGTCCGAACTACTCTCACGTTTAGTGGTTTCTCCACCACTAAAAGTAGCGCAGATGGGAAGCTTTGCGATGGGTCGGCCGGACTATTCGCGCCTAGTCCCTGGTGGCGGCGGGCCGGCTGTTCCGGAAGGCCGCATCACCGCTCGGCAAGCAGCTAGCCGAGGACGAGCCGCACCGGGCTCCCGCCGATGAAGGCGCGCCATGTTGTGGTGTCGGTGGTACTCCCGATGTACTCGTAGCGGATCTTCCACCAGCAGTCGACACACGAGTAGGCCTCGGGGAGGTCGACCTCGACCCGCAGCCAATCGCCGTTGAAATCGTTGACGGTTCGGGTGGCATCGATCTCGCAGTCGCTGCCGGACGGGATCGAATCGAAGGCGGTGAAGTCCGATGTCCCATGCTCGCGTTTTGTGATCGTGCAGCCGCCGCTCCACACCGCCCCGGAGGGTCCGAGCAGCTTGATGATATTGCTCGGCCCGGCTGCGTCCCCCGGGTCGTACATCTCGACGACAAACGTGCGTCCGGCGTAGACATCGTCCACCTGGGCAAGGAAGAACTCGGTGTTGCCGGCGATGTGGTTGTAGATGGACATGTCCCCGAGGGCGCTCAGCTTGGCGCCGCCGGTGGCCCTGAGCGCGTATCGGTTGAGGCCGGCGTCGTCGGCTGAGTTGCCCGGATCGTCGACGATCTCGACCTCGACGGTGTAGAGGCCCGGCTCGGGAGTCGCAATCGAGCAGATAGTCGTCCACGCGTAGTTGAAGTCGGTGGTCGGATCGTAGACGGCGGGCGGCGGAGGGGCGCTCGAGTCGACGGGATCGAAGACGAACTCGCAGATCTTTCCCGACGGCTCCAACGTCAGCGGCGTCGGGTCCGGCTTGTAGACACTGAAGCGGGTGGCGGGCCCGTCGGGACAGGCAACCAGACACCATTCGTAGTTGTCACCCGACCGGATCGGGTTGCCATCGCCCGGGAAACGCTCGAACGCACCGTTCTGGACCTGGACGGCGAAGGCGCCGCCGCCGTGGTCGACCGCATACACGTAGCCGCGGCTGCTCCGATGGTATTGGCTCTCCACACAGGGTTGGCTTCCTCCGAATCCCGTGTCGTACTCGCAGAACGAGGAGAAGGCGTCACCCATCTGGTTGTTCGTGAATGTCCCGTGGATGTTCGCCCAGAAGCACGGGTCCGGGCCGCTGCAATCGATGCCGTCGGCGGCATCGTTTCCGAACCGACCCAGCGGGCTCCCCATGGGGAGGGGCCGGGTGTACTCGGCGCGTCCGGTGCGGGAGATCTGCTGGGTATCGCGCCCGATCACTTTGAGAAAGAAGGTGTCGACGACGTCGGTGACGGTCACCTCGAGCTGGTTCTTCTTGCCGTCCGGCTGGGGGACGATGGAGAGGGTCGCCCCGTCGTCCCCATCGATGTAGCCGTTTGCCTCGGCAACCCGCTCGGCCCGATCGATGGCAAAAGGGGTGTCGTCCGGCATATAGACGACGCCGGCCAGAGCGGAGGCGTCGGCCGCCCTCTGGATCTTGTTGGCATTGAGGAAGAACCACCCGAGATCGACGGCAAAGGCGGTGAACAGCATGATGACGACCGACAGCAGGGCGAGTTGCACGAGAGCAATCCCCGAGTCGTTCTCACGCAGAGCCCTCACGAATCGTCCTCGAGGACCGGCTCCAGAAGGACGACGGCATCGTCGGTCCAGGTGGGAGCCGGGAACGGGAGCAACCCCGTCACCCATTCATGCTTGAAGACGACCCGCACCCCCAGGTAGTCGCGGTTGACGACGCCGATCGCATTCGACAGATCGGTGGTCCGGGAGGCCGGCACCCACGGGCAGCCGTTGTCACACACCCACCCTCCGGAGCCATCCGGCAGATAGATATTGGCCGCGTTGACGTCGTCGACGACGTCACCCGCCTCGTTGGACTTGTAGATCCACAACTGTTCGACGGTGGAGGAGCTGCGAAGGTCACTGAGCCCGTCGGTCACGGCGTCCTGGATGATCTCGTCGGCCAGCGCCACCGAGCCGAACGAGGAGCCGACCCGGGCGCCGGAGGTGGTGGCGCTTGCCACCGTCTGCAAGTCGATGAACCCGAAGCCGAACTCGACGAGGCCGACGATGAGCAGGACGACCACCGGCGCTGCAATTGCGAATTCGAGCATCGTGGCTCCGCTCTCCGGGTCCCGATGGCGTCTCATCCCTGGGGCTCGATTCGCATCACCTTCGAGGCGGTCCAGGTGACGCTGTTGCCGATGAAGCCGGTCAGATAGTCATGCTTGAACTGGACCGTCACTTCCACACGATCCACGTCGGGCAGGGTCACGTCGCGGGCCGAGGGAGGCCAGGGAACGTCGGTTTCGAAGCTGGAGTTCAGGTCGATGTTGGGACAGGGGGTCCACCCGCACGGATCGGCCGGAAGCGGCGTGTAGATATTGGCCACGCTGCCATCGGCGTTTCCGATGGTCACGAACCCGACGGCGTCGATCATGTCGCCGACCAGGCCCTCCTCCACTGCCTCCAGCGCCAGCTGATCGGCGCGGACGTCGTTGGCGGCTGCGACCGCGACCCGAGCCCCCTCGCGGGCGGCGTGGTTGATGCTCAACCAGTCCTTGAATCCAAACCCGAATTCGAGCAGCCCGAATACGAGCAGGAAGAAGATCGGAAGGACAATGGCAGCCTCCACCAGCGTGGCGCCCCGGTCGCCCTCCATGTGATAGCCCTTGTTCATCATGGTTGTAGCCCAGAGCGCGAAAACTCTAGAACCTAATTGTGGCACCAGAAGACGGTTATGCCAATAGGCAGCGGGGACTCGCCGACGGGGGCTCGGGTCCCGGTCCTTCGGCCGCCCGGGAGCGGTACCATCGCAGCGACCCGTTCTCGAGGAGCCGTCCGTGGCAATAACTGGAATACACACCCTGCTCTACTCACCAGCGGCGGAGGAGGTTCGAGCCACCATGCGTGACATCTTCGGGTGGGAACATGTCGATGCCGGCAACGGCTGGCTCATATTCACCACTCCCCCGGCGGAGATGGCCGTCCACCCCGGGGACCAGCCGGCCCACGAGATCTCTCTGTTGTGCGACGACCTCGAGGCAACGATGGAGGATTTGCGCACCAGGGGCATCGAGTTCGTCACGCCCGTCGAGGACCGGGGCTTCGGAATCGCCAGCACCATGCGCCTGGCCGGTGGCGTCGAGCTGCTCCTGTACGAGCCTCGCCACCCGACGGCCATCTAGCTGTCGGCGAACGCCGAGGTGTCGCCGCGTACCGGGAGCGGGATTCGAACCCGCACGCCCTTTCGGACAACGGATTTTGAGTCCGTCGCGTCTACCGTTCCGCCATCCCGGCCTGCGAAGTTGATGATAGGTGGCGCGCAGACAACCCGGCTTGGGCTCAGGCCCGCCCTGCCCCGTGCACTGCTGCGGCGAAGGCTGCCCCCGACCGTGGCACCCCCGTGTCGAGCACTTCGGAGACGAGCGCCGACCCGACAATGACGCCGTCGGCGAGCCCGGCCGCGATCTCCGCCTGTTCCGGATTCGAGATTCCCACGCCGAGCACAATGGGAATGGACGTGACTGCTCGAATGCGCCGCACCAGGCCTTCCAGGTGTTCGCTCACGTTGCGCCGCCGTCCCGTGACGCCCATGTCGGCGACCGCGTAGATGAATGCCGGCTCGGCGGAGGCGATCTCGCGCAGCCGCCGCTCGTCGGTAGTGGGGGCGGCAAACAGTGCCATCCCCACTCCGTGCTCGTCGAGGGCGGCCTTGACCGGGGCAGCCTCTTCGAACGGGACGTCTGCGATGATCACGGCCGACACGCCGAGGGCAGCCAGTTCAGCCGCGAAAATATCTGTCCCCGCCTGCAGGATGGGATTGACGTACGTCATGACGATGACCGGCTTGCCGGTGGCGCTTGCCACCCGGCCGGCCAGCTCGAGGCCGCCGAGGAAAGTCATGCCGCCGTCGAGCGCCAGGGCACTTGCCGCCTGAATGACCTGCCCGTCCATCAGCGGGTCCGAATAGGGGATGCCGAGCTCGAAGGCGTCGGCACCGTCGGCGGCCAGTCGCTCGAACACTGCGAGCGATCGGGCGTGGTCCGGCACGCCGGCCGTCATGAAGGGCATGAACACCGGGCGGCCCTGCTCCCGGGCGGTCGTGAACATCTCAGCCAGCCGGGTTGCGCTCATCGGCCCGGATCGCCAGCGATGCCCGTGATGTGCTCGACATCTTTGTCGCCCCGCCCCGACAGGTTGACGACGACGGTCTTGCCGGCGAGCGAGGATGCTTCCCGCCGCAGCCAGCCGATAGCGTGAGCCGACTCGAGCGCAGGGATGATTCCCTCCACCCGGCTGAGGAGATGGAACGCGTCGACCGCCTCGGCGTCGGTCACCGACTCGTACCGTGCTAGCCCGGAATCCTGAAAGTAGGCGTGCTCGGGGCCGACTCCCGGATAATCGAGCCCGGCCGAGATCGAGTGCGCCTCGTGAACCTGCCCTTGATCGTCCTGCAGCATGTAGGTGCGGGCACCGTGCAGCACCCCTGGCGTTCCGTGACCGAGGGACGCCCCGTGCCTGCCGGAGGCGATGCCCTCGCCGGCCGCTTCCACACCGACCAGGTCGATGCCGGACTCCAGGAACGGGAAGAAGATGCCCATGGCGTTGGAGCCACCTCCAACGCAGGCGACGATCATGTCGGGCCGGAGATCGCCGAGTTGTTCTTGCAGCTCCTCGCCGATGACCTTCTGGAACTCGCGGACCATGAGCGGGAACGGGTGCGGCCCCACCACCGACCCGATGACGTAGTGGGTGGTGGCGACGCTCCCCACCCAGTCACGCATCGCCTCGCTGACCGCGTCCTTGAGGGTCCCCGCTCCGTTGGTGACCGGGACGACCCTGGTTCCGAGCAGCTGCATGCGGGTGACGTTGAGGGCCTGCCGCTCCATGTCCTTCGCCCCCATGTACACCTCACACTGGAGGTCGAGCGCCGCCGCAGCGGTGGCGCTTGCCACCCCGTGCTGGCCCGCTCCGGTCTCCGCGATGATGCGCGGCTTGCCCATGCGCCTGGCGAGCAGCCCTTGCCCGATGGTGTTGTTGATCTTGTGGGCGCCCGTGTGGTTGAGGTCCTCCCGCTTCAGCAGGATGCGCATGCCGAGCGTCTCGGAGAGACGGCTCGCTTCGTACAGGGGGCTGGGACGGCCGACAAACTCGCGCAGGAGGCGGTGGTACTCACCGAGAAACACCGGGTCGCGCCACGCTTCGGTGAAGGCGGCTTCGAGATCGGCCAGCGCCCCCATCAGGGTTTCGGGCGCGTATCGGCCGCCGAACTCCCCGAAACGGCCGGAGACATCCGGCATGGTCGTGTCAGTCATCACTATTCCCCTCACCGAGGTTGGCCGCGGCCTCGTTGACCGCACCTTTGGCTGCGCGCACGAACGCAGTCACCCTGGCCAGGTCCTTGATGCCGGGGGCGGACTCTAGGCGGGAAGATGCATCCACCCCCCATGGGCCGACCCGGGAGATGGCGTCGGACACGTTGTCCGGCCCGAGCCCACCGGCGAGCACAAACGGCCGGTTGAGCCCTTCGATCCAGGACCAGTCGAACGCCGTGCCGCTGCCGCCGATGGAGTCGCTGTCGAGCAGTGGCAGTTCGTCTTGCGGGACCCCGGCGAGGTCCACCGGTTGGGTCACGGTCACCGGACGCAGCACCGCCAGCCCCGCCGTCACGGCAGCGGATGCCGCCTCGTCGGCGTGATCACCGTGAGGCTGGACGGCGCCGACTCCGGCCACTTCAGCGAGGTGCAGCAGCGAGTCGGCGTCGAGGCCGACGGTGACGGCGACGGTGAGCACGCCCACACCATCTCCGAGGCGCCGGGCCACCAAGGGCTCGAGGTTGCGCGGCGACGGTGCATAGAAGACGAACCCGATGGCATCGGCTCCGGCGGCAACCGCCGCCTCGACTTCCTCCGGGCGGCTCAACCCGCACACCTTCACCCAGGTCACGACGCCGCCCGCATCCCGGCCACCAGCGCCGCCGGATCGTTGGCCCTCACCAGCGCCTCGCCCACCAGCACCGCCTGGTAGCCGGCGTCGGCCATGCGCCGGGCGTCGGCAGCCCCGCTAATGCCACTCTCGGCCACCCGGATCGGGATCCCGGAGATCAGCGGAGCCAGCCGTTCGGCCGTCGCCAGATCGACTGCGAATGTGGCCAGGTCCCGGTTGTTGACGCCGACGATGCGAGCGCCGGCCGCCTCCGCCCGTGACGCCTCCAATGGAGAGTGGACCTCCACCAATGCATCCAACCCGGCATCGGCTGCCACCTCTATGAATTGGCTCAGCTCGGCGTCGGAGAGGACGGCAACGATGAGCAGAACCGCGTCGGCACCGGCGCTGCGCGACTCCCAAATCTGGGCGGCGTCGACGATGAAGTCCTTGCGCAATACGGGAATGGTCACCTCCTCGCGCACCGCTGCGAGATCGTCGAGGGAGCCCGAGAAGAAATCGGGCTCGGTGAGCACCGAGACGGCGCCGGCTCCCCCCCGCTGGTAGGCGGCCGCCTGCCCGGCCGGGTCGAGATCCGGCGCCAGCTCGCCCGCCGAGGGGGATCGGCGCTTGACTTCCGCGATCACGGTCAGTCCGGGAGCGGCGAGGGCGGCCGCCAGGGAGCGGACGGCAGGCACCATCGCGGCACGCTCCTGGAGCGCAGCCGCGTCGAGGCGACCGGCTCGTGCGCGGGCCGCCGTGATGATGTCGTCGAGCATGACGCAATCGTAGAGAGTTAGGACCCCTCAGCCCGGCGGATGTGGGCGATGAGGGCGTCGAGCTGATCCTCGTTCAGGCCGGTGGTGGCCGGCATGCCGACTGCGCCCTGGGTGATCACCTCCCGGTATTCCTGGTCGCTGAGGGCGGCGGCCTCGCTCCCGGCCACCAGGGCGGGACCGACCCCCCCGGACTGGTCGGCGCCATGGCACGCTGCGCAGTATCGGGTGTAGAGGACAGCCCCGTCTATCGAGGTCTCAGCGCATCCGGTCGCCAGCAAGGCGAGCGCCAGCAGGGATCCGGTTAGTCGTGTCATGATGTGCACGCTACCGAGGCAGCAGCACCGTCACGGTTGTGCCGCGGCCCGGCTCGGATGCCACCTCGACCGTGCCGCCCATGGCGGCCACCAGCTCGTGGACGATGGAGAGCCCCAGCCCGCTCCCTTCGGGCCGAACTGCCCGGTATCGCTGCGCAACATAGAGCCGCTCGAACACCCGGGGGAGATCCTCCGCCTCGATGCCGGGTCCGTTGTCTGCCACCTCGATGCGGGTCTCACCGGGCGCCGCCCGCACGACCACGTCGACCCGGCCACCCTCCGGCGCGTATCGGAGGGCGTTTTCGATGAGATTCGAAACGACCTGGGCGATTCTCACCGGGTCGGCCTCGACCGGTCCGGTCGGCTCGACCTCGATGGCCAGGCGCACCGCAGCCTCTCCGGCGCGGGCCCGGAACTCCTCGGCCACGCCGGCAATGTGGGCGCCCAGATCGACCGCCTCGGTGCGGAGTGTGAACTCGCGCGCTTCCAAGCGAGCCAGGAGCATGAGATCTTCGACGAGCCGTGACAACCGCTTGCTCTGGCGCTGGAGCACCGCCGCCACCCGGGGAAGGTCATCGGAGCCGACGGTCCCGTCGGCCAGGGTTTCGGCGTAGCCCGAGATGCTCGTGAGCGGTGTGCGCAGGTCGTGGCCGACGTTGAGCAGAAAATCACGCTCGCGTTTTGACGCGGCTTCCAGCCGGCGGGCCATGTCGTTGAAGCTATCGGCGAGGTGGGACACCTCGTCGTCGCCGTCATCGTCCACCCGGACCGTCAGGTCACCGGCGGCGACCCTTCCGGCGGCAGCGTCGACCCGGGCCAGCCGGTCGCCGAGGCGTCGTGCCAGCAGCCCGGCCAGCGCCACCACGACGGCGGCGGCGGCTGCCAGCGCCACCAGGAATGCCCGCACGAGGGCGACTCCCTCCAGGAGATCAGCCTTGCGGCCGAGCAAAACCACCAGTGTGAATAGAGGGCTTCCGCTGTCGATGGTGCGGGCAACCACGACCACCCGCTCCCCGTTGATCTCTCCCTCGAACTCCTGGGTGGTCCCGGAGGTGAACTCAGCGTCCTGCAGGCCGAGGGCGGGGATGAGCACGCTCGTGCTGGGCACGACCAGTTCCACCCCGCGCACGGCGGCGATCTCGGCGAAGTCCAGATCTCCGATCCGCGAAGCGGTCGCCAGCAACTCCCGCACGGTCCGCTCGTTGAGCAGGTTGCGGAGAGCGGATTCGCCGCGGCCGCGGGCATCCTCGACGGCCGCTTCGGCTTGACGGCCGATCTCCTCGGCCTGGCGCCCCAGCTCTTCGAGGGCCTCGCTGCGGGCTTGCCGGTTGGTACCGGCGGCGGCCACGATTCCTCCCACCAGTAACGCCAGAGCCGCAGCCGATATCAGGCTCCAAAAGAACTTCCGTCTCACTACCGACCCATCTTGTACCCGACGCCCCACACCGTCTCGATCGGTATGTCGGGAAGCTTCTTGCGAAGCTGGCGGACGTGCACGTCCACGGTGCGGCTCTCGCCGAGATAGTCGTACCCCCAGACCGCCTCGAGCAGCTGGCCGCGGCTGAGCACGATGCCGCGGTTGCGGGCCAGGTGCCACAGCAGATCGAACTCGCGAGCCGTCGGCTGCACCACCTCGCCGCCCGGGCGCCGCACCGTGCGCCGGCCGCTGTCGATCTCGAAGTCGGAAACGGTGATGGCTGCGGGCGCCTCCGGCCGCTGTTCGGCGCGCCGCAGCACTGCCTTGACCCTGGCCACGACCTCGCGAGGTGAGAACGGCTTCGTCACGTAGTCGTCCGCCCCTATCTCGAGGCCGACGATCTTGTCGATCTCGTCGTCTCGCGCCGTCAGCATGATGACCGGGACGTCACTGGTCGCCCGGATGCGGCGGCACACCTCCATGCCGTCGATGCCGGGAAGCCCGAGGTCGAGCAGGACGGCTTGCGGGGACCGCTGGGTCAGGATCTCCAGCCCGCGCTCGCCGGTGGCGGCGTGCAGCAGCCGAAATCCCTCCTTCTCGAACACGAGGGTCAGAAGGTCGGCGATTTCCTCCTCGTCTTCGATCAGGAGAACCAAGCCATCCATGCAATACCACCCTCATCGCCAATTATGAGCAGGTTGTTAAGTGCCGATGTGCATTTCGGGTGACGCCTGCGGCGCTGCCGCCATCCCGGGGCAACCCGGCTGCCTCGGGATTTGCAGTGAACCGATACCACCAAACTCGTGGCTTGCCGCTCACACGAGTGGCAGCGACCGCACCTCGGCTGAGGCGCGCCCGCCCGGCCAGCGGATCTCGACGTCGGCGCCCGGCTCCACCTCCCGGCGGATCAGCCCCAGCCCCACCGGTGCACCGATCAGCAGCGACTCCGAGACCGACGTGATGCCCCCGACTGCGGTGTCGCCTCGCACCACTTCGGCGCCGGCGGGAGGAAGGGCGTTCTCCTTGAGCACGAGCCCCCGCAGGTGCCGGTTGACATGGCCGCGGGTGTCGATGCGGGCGACCAGCTCCTGACCCAGGTAGCAGCCCTTGGTGAATGACACGGCTTCGGCCACCACCCCGGCTTCCTGGGGAATCGTCGACTCGTCCACATCGACGCCCATGGCGGGCTCGCCCATCTCGACCCGCACCGCGGTATAGGCAAGGCGTCCAACCAGCCTGGCCCCGGCGGCCACCAGATCTTCGACGCCGGCGCCGGCAACGAAGAAGCGGCTGAGGCTCCCGAGCGGTGCCGGCAGCGCACGGGCGGGCGGTTGCAGCGACGCCGCGTCGAGCACCGCAGCGGCTCCCGGGCCGGCCAGGTCCACGAGCGGCTCGGGCTCCTCGATGTCGAGTGCCACCCGCAATTTGAATCGCGCCAGGTCGGCCGCGACCGCTGCCCCCGACCCGGCGTCGGCCACCAGCAGGAACTCGTCGCCGAACCGGGCGACCCACAGCAACGCCCGCAGCTTGCCGCGGGGACCGAGCAGGAGCGAACGGACGACGGCCCCCTCGGCCAGCCCCGTGAGATCCTGACTGAGAAGCGAGTCGAGAAACGACTCGGCGTCCGGTCCCACCACGCGCACCAGCTCGTGCTGTGATTCGACTGCGGCGGCGGCACCGTGCAGCGCCTGGTACTCGCCGGTAACGTCCCCAAGGCTGTCCATGGTCACAGCCGCTGGGCGCCGGCGATGGCGGCCAGCACCGCCGCGGCTTTGTTGAGGCATTCTCGATATTCGGCGGCCGGGTCCGAATCGGCCACCACCCCGGCTCCGGCCTGCACCCAGGCCAGCTTGTCCTTGGCCACCATCGAGCGGAGGGCGATTGCGGTGTCGAGATTGCCGGTGAAATCGATGTACCCCACCGCCCCGGCGTAGGGGCCGCGGGCACACGGCTCGAGCTCATCGATGATCTCCATCGCCCGCACCTTGGGAGCGCCGGTCACGGTGCCGTGAGGGAAGGTGGCACGCAGCACCTCCACGGGACCGGTGCCGGGGCGGAGGTCTCCGGAGACCCCCGACACGATGTGCATGACATGCGAGTAGCGCTCGATGGTCATCAGCTCGTCCACCTGCACGCTGCCGAACTGCGAGACCCGGCCGAGGTCGTTGCGGGCGAGATCAACCAGCATGACATGCTCGGCCCGCTCCTTGGGGTCGGCGAGCAGCTCCTCCTCCAGCGCACGGTCGAGAGCCGTGGTAGCGCCGCGGGGTCGGGTGCCGGCGATCGGCCTGCTGAAGACCTTCCCCTCCCGGGCCCGCACCATGATCTCGGGTGAGGAGCCGGCGATGGCGACCTCCCGGTCCCGCAGAAAGAACAGATAGGGAGAGGGGTTTATAAGACGCAACACCCGATACACGGAGAACGCATCGCCGTCGAAAGGGACTTCTACCCGCAGCGACGGCACCACCTGGAACACATCGCCTGCGTACACGTAGTCGATGGCTTGCTTCACCGCCGTCTCGAATTCGGTTTGGGTCAGGTTGATCGATGAGCCCGCCGGCGCCTCCGATAGGTCGGGGACCGGCCGCGCTCGATACGCATATCCCTCCCCGAGACGGGAGGCAGCTTGCTCCAGGCGCTGTCTTGCCTCCTCATACTGGGAGGCGGGATCGTCGCCGACGTAGACGTTGCAGATGAGCAGGATGGTGTCGCTGAGGCGATCGAGAGCCGCCATCGAACCCACGAATTGCCACAGTTGCTCCGGGAGGCCCCGATCGTCGAGCGGACGGCCGGGAAGGCGCTCGACGTATCGAACGCAGTCATAGCCGAGGTAGCCCACCACCCCGGTGTGGAGTGGAGGCAGGTTGGGGAGCTCGGGAGTGTGGAACCCAGCCAGCAGCTGTTCCAGCACGGCCAGCGGATCGCCCTCGGGGACCGGCACCGGAGCACCTTCGATCGTCGAGATGCCGCCGGTGCTCGTCAACGTGAAGGCGGCGTCCCACCCGACAAAAGACCACCGGCCCCAGCGCTCGCCGCCCTCAACGGACTCGAGTAAGAAGCCGGGCTGGTCGCCTACCAGCTTCTCGAACACGGTGACCGCCGTCTCCCGGTCGCCCACCACCTCGAGCGTGAGTGGCACCACCGAGTACTCGGCGGCCAGCTCGACGAACTGTGATTGGGAGAGCATGCGTGGAGGCTAGAGGGAACGCGGGACCAAGGGGATCCATCTCCCCCGGGCCGGGCCGACTGCTCTCCTCCTGCTAGATGGTGCTGAGACTGTCGAGGCCGATGCTGCGTAACAGGTCGCTGAACCACACCGAGAGATCCGTGATGGCGCCGGTGATGAGCAACACGCCGAACCCGGCGAGCAGCAGCCCCGAGGTGGCCTGAATTGGACGGAGAAAGCGCTTGATGGCGTCGAAGCCGGCCAGCACCTTGTTGGTGGCGAGCGCCGCTGCCAGGAAGGGAACCGCCAGACCGGCGGAATACGCCACGAGCAGCACCGTCGACTCCCAGGCCGACGCGGTGTCGGCGGCAGTGAACGCAAGCAGGGCGCCGAGAAAGGGCCCGATGCAGGGGGTCCAGCCGAACCCGAATGCCACCCCCATCAGCGGTGGAGCGAACTTGCCCAATCGGGACGGGCGAACCTCCAGGCGTCGCTCCCGCATCAACGGCAGCAGGAACCGTGGGTTCCAGATGGCCGTTACGAAGACGAACAGGCCCATGACGACGACGAACCACCCCGCCCACACGATCCATCCGGTTCCGGGAAGCGCCCAGCTGGCGCCCAGGCCCCAGGCGACGAACACGACCGTGAACCCGCCGACGAACAGCCCGGTGACCCGCAGCATGGTCCGGGTCGAAGCGCCCCCCGTCTTCAGCTCCGAGGTGCTGTACCCGGACATGAGCGACAGGTATCCGGGGAGCAAGGGGAGGACACACGGCGAGAGAAACGAGAGGGCGCCGAAGAAGAAGGCGCCGAGTATGGCAACGAGATTGAGCTCTTCAATGGTCATGCGGGCTTCCCAGGGGCTAACGGCGGGCAACCAGCAACGGTTCCCTTGTAATGTCCAGCCCTCATGCCTACGTTAGAGGACTTCCAGGCACTGGCCGTGCGGGTCGGCACCGTCCGGCGCGCCGAGCCGAACATGGAATCGCAGCACCCCGCACTCAAGCTGTGGATCGACTTCGGCCCGCACGGGGAGCTGCAATCCTCCGCCAGGATCACCGACCGCTACGAGGCCGACGACCTGGTGGGCCGCCAGCTCGTGGCGGTGACGGGTTTCCCGTCTCTGCGGGTGGGCGGTTTTCGCTCCGACGTCCTGGTCCTGGGTGCCCTCACCGATGCCGGCGTTGTGCTCCTCGAGCCGGACGCCCCGGTCCCGCCCGGGAGCGACGTGGCGTGACCAACCGATTCACCCACAACGACCGGCGCATCACCACTTTGATGGTGGTGACCGGGTTCGTGCAGGCCTTCGCCGGGAGCCTGCTGGTGGTGACGCTGGCGTTCTCCCGACCCGACCTCGGCCTCAGCAAAGGCGACGCCAGCTGGATGCTCGCCATCATCCGGCTGGGGAGCTTCACAGCAGTCGCCTACGGGATATGGGGCGACCGTCTCGGGAGGCGCCGACCGCTCCTCGTGGCAGTGGTCACCATGCTGGCGGCCAATCTGGCCACCGCCCTCACCTCCGGTGTGGTGGCGTTCACGTTCTTCCAGGCGGTGACCAGGGCGGCGTCGGGGGCGGTCGCCGCCCTCGCCATCGTGTATCTGGCCGAGGAGATCAGCCCCCGCATCCGCAGCTTCTCGATGGGCATCTGGGGTGTTGCCGGCAGCCTGGCAGGCGGCCTGGCCTTCTTGCTTGCGCCTCTCTTCGAGCTCCCGACCGACAGGTGGCGCTGGCTGTTTGGGCTCAGCATCATCGGCCTGCTTGCGGTCCCGTTGCTCGGGCGCTTCCTCGGCGAGAGCCGGGCCTTTCATCGCCCACTCGATCGGCCGGCGGTGTTCGAGGTGATGACGGGAGATATCGGACGATACTTCTGGCCTCTGGCCCTGTCCGGGCTGGCAGTCGGCGCCTTCAGCGGCCCGGCGGTGAGCTTCGCCACCGACTACCTCATCAACGACCTCAACTGGTCCGTCCTGTCCTCCAGTCTCACCATCATCTCGGCGGGTGCGCTCGGGGCCACCGGCCTGCTCATCGGCGGACGCGCCGCCGACACCTGGGGTCGGCGGCCCGTCATAGTGCTCGGAATGACCCTCGGCGCGGCAGGCGGTGCAGCCTTCTACTGGCAGCCGGGACCCCTCTTGATCCTGTGGATCGTGGTCGGCAGCTTCGGATCGAGCATCTACGTGCCCGCATTTGCCGCGCTGCGCAGCGAGCTGTTCCCCACCAAGAACCGGGTGGTCGCCGGAGCGCTGTTGTCGGCAATGAGCGTGACGGGTGCCATCCTCGGTCTTGCCTTCGGGAGCCAGACGATCGACCGCTGGGGCCTGCCGACCAGCATCACGGTCCTGGCCGGGGCCGCCGTCGCCGCCATTCCTCTCATCCTCATGCTCCCCGAGACCAAGGGAGTCGTGCTGCATCAGACGGGGGGTGCCACCGCCGATGTGGCGGTCAACATCGTCCCGGGGCGTGAGTAAGCGCCCGGCGGCGGGATCCATCGATCATGCCGGCCGGAGCGACGATCGGGGCCGGAAATGCCACCAACCGAGGGTGGCGGCCCGCACCATGTTGAGCACCAGCAGTCCCCACCAGACGCCGGAAAGCCCCCAGCCAAGCGGGATGACCAGCGCCAGCACCGCGATGGCAGCCACTCCCGAGAGCACCATGGCCCCGGCCAGGTACCCGAACTCGGCGGCACCCATGACGATCCCGTCCCATACGTATACCAGTGCCGCCAGCGGCTGCATGATCGCCAGGATCGGCCAGATGGACTCGATTGCCTCTCGCACGTCGGGCGCGCTCGTGAACCAGCCCGGCACGACCGAGCGGGTGACAAACAGCAGCGCAAGGAAACCGACCCCGGCGGCGGCGCCCAGTTGCAGCAGTCGCACCGAGACGTCCCAGGCGTCGGTGGGGCGCTGCTCTCCGACGAATCGAGCAATGAGGCTCTGGGCGGCGATGGCCAGCGCGTCGATCGAAAGTGCCAGGAAGATCAGGATCTGCATGGCAACCTGATGGGCGGCAACCTGGGCATCGCCAACGCCGGCGGCTACCCGGGTGGCAAACGTGAACGTGACGAGCAGAGCGGCCGTTCTGATGACGACATCCCGGCCGACCCTGAGCAACCCGAACAACTCGGCCGGGTCGACGCCGCCGAAATGCAGCCCGAGCCGACGGCGGATGAGTACGAGAAACCATCCCGCCCCCAACCACTGGGCAACCAGCGTTGCCACCGCGGCTCCGTTGAGGTCCCATCCGGCCCCGAAGATCAGCAGCGGGTCGAGGACGAGGTTGACGAGGTTGAAGCCGAGCGTCACGTAGAACGGGGTGCGGGTGTCCTGGTGGCCGCGGAACGCACCATGGCCGAGCGTGATGATGAGGACTGCGGGGGCGGCCAGTGCCCGGATCCGCAAGTAGCCGGCGGCTTCCCGGGCCACCTGATCGGAGGCCCCCATCACGTCGAGAATCGGGCCGGCCGCCGCAACCAGCACGATCGACACCAGCACCCCGAGACCGGCCGCCGCCATCAGGCCGTTGGCAATCACGCGAGCCGCCCGGTCGGGTGCACCCTCGCCCAGCGCTTTGGCCACCAGCGGGGTGACCCCGTACGCGAGGAAATTGAACGCGAAGAACGCAAGGCCGAAGACGGCGGCATCGATTCCCAGCGCCGCCAGCGAGGTGGTGCCCAGCCTCCCGACAAAGGCGGTATCAACCAGGCTGACGAGCGGGTCGGCAGCGAGCGCCCCGAGCGCCGGCACCCCGAGCGCCAGAATCCTCCGGTCGTGCCTCCTCCGGGAGCTGGTCACCCGGCGGCCGGGGTCTTGTCCGGATAGGGGCACAACTCGTTGAGCGGGCACGCGAAGCATCGCGGCTTGCGGGCGATGCAGACATCGCGGCCAAATTGTATGAACCGCATCGAGATGCCCGACCACTGGCGCCGGTCGTAGAGCCGGCGCAAATCCAGCTCGATCTTGGTTGGATCGGTGTGAGCGGTGAGGCCCAGCCGTCTCGACAGCCGCTTCACATGCGTGTCGACGGCAATCGCCGGCTTTCCCCATGCTTCGGCCAGCACCACGCTGGCAGTCTTCCGGCCCACTCCTCGCAGCGTCACGAGGGCGTCGAGATCATCCGGCACCTCTCCCCCGAACCGGTCCATCAGGTCGGCCGACATGGAGATGATCGACTTGGTCTTCTGGCGGTAGAAGCCGGTCGAGTAGATGACCTGCTCAACCTCCTGCGCTCGTGCACCCGCCAGGGCGGCCGGTGTCGGCCACCGTCGGAACAGCTCGGGGGTGACAGCGTTGACGTTCTCGTCGGTGGTCTGGGCGGAGATGATGGTGGAGACGAGCAGCTCCCAGGGGTTTCGGTAGTCGAGGGCGGTACCGATCTCCCGGTAGCGCCGCTTGAGCCGCCGCAGCACGAGTCGGGCCCGGTGGAGGGTGGGATCGGAATCGGCCATGAGACGGCGATGCTACTTGCGAGGGGCCGGCCCCCGGGGGCGCCACAACGGGTACGATCCCCTGCGTGCTGTTGCGAAAGGCGATCGAGACCCGGGCCAGAGTCGAGGGGGACCTGCTGAAGGTCGACGATTTCCTAAATCATCGCGTCGACATCGACCTGTTTCCGGAGATAGGCGAGGCAATCGCTGCCCGGTTCTCCGGCTCCCGCCCCGACCTGGTTCTCACCGCCGAGGCAAGCGGGATCCCACCCGGGCTGGTGGCGGCCCAGGCCATGGGAGTGCCGATGGTCTACGCCAAGAAGTACATGGGCGTCGGTCAGCGATACACGTTCGCTCGGGAAGTCTCCTCCCCGACGAAAGGGACTGAGTACCGGGTCGAGGTGGCGAGGCGGGTGCTGCCTCCCGGCCTGCGGGTGGCCGTCGTCGACGATTTCCTGGCGGGCGGGCGCACCGCCGAGGCGCTCGGTGAGATCGTCGAGGAGGCGGGTGGGGTGGTACTCGGGTTCGTGTTCGTGGTGGAGAAGACCTTCAGCGGGGGAAGGGAACGGCTGGAGAGCCACGGCTGGAGCGTCGATGCCCTGATCCGGGTCACCTCGCTGGAGGCCGGCGTGGCAGTGCTGGAACCCGAATGAGGATTCCCGACGACCGTATCGACGAGTTCCGCAGCATGTACGCCGAGTGCTATGCCTGCGGCCTGTCAAACCCGATCGGGCTGCATCTTGACGGGTTCCATCGCCGCTCCGACCGCGAGATCGCAGCGACGTTCGCTCCCCGTCCCGAGCACCGCGGGACCGTCGGCTCGCTCCACGGCGGAGTCATCGCGGCGGCACTCGACGAGATATCCGCCTGGACTGCCGTGCTGCTGGCCGACACCATGGCGGTCACCGCCACACTCGACCTGCGCTTTCGCAAACCCGGCGAGACCGCCGGGCTCTACGACCTGACGGGAGTGCTCGGCGAATCGTCCGGTAGGCGGCTGCGCATCGGCAGCTCCCTGAGCCGCGACGGCATCGTTGTCGCCGAGGCGCATGGGGTGTTCCTGGCGACGGACTCGGTGGCCTCGCTGTGGCCGACCAACGCCTGACCAACCGGCCCGCCTATGTCGCCCTCGTCGGCGCCGCCGCCCTCTTCGGTGTGACGTTTGTCGTCGTCGAGGACGCCGTCCGGTTGCTGCCGCCATTCAACTTCGTGGGGTGGCGGTTCCTGCTCGGGGCGCTCGCCCTGTTGCTGGTCGCTCGTCCGCGCGGGGCACAGGTCTGGAGGGACGGCACCATCGGCGGCCTGATGCTGGTGGCCGGCTTCGGGCTGCAGACCGAGGGATTGCTGACCACCGGAGCCGCCAACTCGGGCCTCATCACCGGCCTCTACGTCGTGCTCACTCCTCTGCTGGCGCTGGCGTGGAGCCGGCTGCAGGGACCGGTCCGGTTCAATCCCCGGGTACTGGCCGGCACCGGGATCGCCTTCGGCGGCTTCTATCTGCTCACGGACGGTTTCCAGCCCGAAGTCGGGGACGTCCTCACGGTGGGCGCCGCCGTTGCCTTCGCAGCTCACATCGTGTTCCTTTCACACCTGGCGCATCGTCATGACCTCGTCGCCTTCACAGCTCTGCAGCTTGCGGTCACGTCCGGCGGATCGTTCATCGTCGCCGCATTCAAAGAAGGCCTTGCCACACCGGGGTGGGATGTGGCAGCAGCACTCATCATCACGGGGTTGGGAGCGTCCGCCGGCGGCTTCCTGCTGCAGATCTGGGCTCAGTCGCGGGTCGGGGCGGCCACCGCAGCCATCGTTCTGGCGCTGGAGCCCGCCTTCGCGGCAGCGACAGCCGCCCTTGTCACCGGCACGGCGTTGACCTCCCGGGGATGGGTGGGCGCGGGCTTGATCCTGGCCGCGATCTTCGTGGTGCTGCAGGCAACCGCCGGCGAGCCCGAGGTGGCCACGGAAGCGACCAGCCCCCATTGACCGCCACCCGGTAGCGTGCGGGGGCTATGGGTGAGGAGACGATGACGGTATCTCAGCCGGGGTCGCGGCAGGCTCGTCGATCCGGCTGGTCCGATGCGAGGTGGCCCGGCTCCAGGCGGCTGCCGTGGATCATCTTCGCGATCACCAGCATGCTCGTGCTGGCGTTTCATGTTCCGCTCCCCCATGCCACGGCCTGGCACTTCTTCGACGAGGCCGCGGACCTGTTGCTGAGCAGCCGGGGCCTGCACCTCTTCGCCGATCGCCCGGACCTTCAGTTCGGGCCGGTCAGCATCGTGGTGGCGCTCCCCTTCACTGCGCTGGGCGAGCTGGGGAATTGGACGGCAATGGTCGCTTTCTCGGCACTGGGAATCGGTGTGGTGTGGCTGCTGTCGGACGCGATCCGGCGGCTGCGACCTGATCTCGACCCGGTTGCATTTCAGACGGTGCTGATTGTCAGTGGGATCCTGTTCGTGCTCGTGTGGGGGGACGTGGCGGTGCGCACCGCCCACATCGACGACGCGATCACCGTCGCGTCTGCTGCGGCAGCAGTCTGGGCGATCACGCGTGGACGGCCATGGTGGGTGGTGCTGGCCCTGGCCGTCGGCGGCGCCGCCAAGCCGTGGGGTCTCATCTTCGCCCCGTTGGCGGCGACTCTTCCCGGACGCCGGCGATGGTGGCGGGTGGCGGTCGTGCTCGTGCTGGCAGGGCTGACGTGGGCGCCGTTCCTCATTGCCGACGCCGGGACGCTGGATACGGCACGGTTCGAGATCCTCAACGAACCGTCTTCGTCGCTACGCGCGCTCGGCGTGACTGCGGCTGCGACACCGTCCTGGGTCCGGCCGGTACAGCTGGTGGGCGGGGCCGCCATCGCCGCAGCTCTCGTCTGGCGAGGCCGGTGGTCGGCGGTCCTCATGGCCGGTGTGGCCTTTCGACTTCTCATCGATCCGGCCGCCAACCGCTACTACACGGTCGGCCTGGTGCTGGGGCTGCTCGTGTTCGCACTGGTGCGCCGGCCGACGCGGCTGCCGTGGGAGGTGGCGGTTGTCGCCGCCGTCCTCGAGTTCGGCCAGCTGGGGTGGGTGCCCGGCGCATTGGCCGGTTGGGCGCGGCTGGTGGTGCTGCTTGGTGTCATCGCGGTCGCCTGGGCGAGCGCACCTGAAGGCGTCCGACCTCCGGTTTCCCCACAGGCTGCGGCGCCTACGGAATGAAGATGTCGTCTCGCTGGTAGCGGTCGGGTTGACGCCGCCGCCCGGGCATGCCGGCCACCCAGACGACGAAGCGGAGCAGGGCTACCAGCGCGATGAGGACGATCATGAGGACCACGGCGAGGCGCGGGCCGCGGAAGTTGCCGACGCGGCATGATTCGATCCCGGCCTCACATATGCCCCAGCCGGTTCCGTCCCCGGACAGATCGAGCAGGATGAGCAGCGGCACGCTCGCCACCGCCAGAATTGCGAGGATGGCTGCCACGACGAGTGCCCGGAGGGCGGTTGGGTGCATGCGTCGATGGTAGTTGGGGCCGTGGATATGGCGTGCCCTCTTGTGCCCCCCGATTTGCATTGGGCAGGAGATGTCCTGATAATTACATCCCTGTAACTCTTTCACCGGGGAGCCGGCGTGTACTTTGCAGAGCATTTCAGCAGCGACGAGCGAGCGGTTCTCTCCCGCTACTTCACCAACCTCGACGGCCCGGTGTTTGCGCTCGTCAACCTGCCCGAGGTGGTCAAGGGCGCGCTGTTTGCCCGTTACAGCCGAACGCACAAGTCGCTCAGGCGGCTGCTGCTCGACGAGTTCCTGGCCGATCCCGAACAGGGTATCGATGCCATCGCTTCCCAGCTCCAGGCCGACGACCAGCTCGTGGCGACTCACAAGGCCGAGGCACTGTACCAGCGGGTGTTCAGTGAGTACGGGGACGACTCGGTCGCCCAATTGGGGGGCGTTCACCTCGCTACCGAGCAAGCCTCCAATCTGCTCACGAAGGTGCTGGAGCGGGGACGGCTGGCGGCGTATCTCGAGCAGAGCACCCGGTACATCTACTACGACCGGCCGCTCGGGGATCGCTATCGATATTTCACGCCCTCCGAGGTCGGCGAGGCCGGCCTGGAGACCGAGTTCGCCGCCACGATGGACGGGCTGTTCGAGACGTATTCCGAGCTGATCGCCCTGCTGGTGCCGCACTTCGAGGAGCAGTTCCCCCAGGGCCCGGACGACTCGGACTTCGTGTGGAAGTCGACCATCCGGGCCAAGGCATGTGATGCCGCACGAGGTTTGCTTCCGGCCGCCACGACGTCGAACGTCGGCATCTACGCCACCGGCCAGGCCTATGAGTCCCTTCTCCTCAGGATGCGCGCCCACCCGCTCTCCGAGGCTCGTGACTACTCGCGGCTGATGCTCGACGAGCTGCGCAAGGTCATCCCATCGTTCGTGAAACGAGTGGACATTCCCGACCGGGGCGGAACATGGAGCCGGTATCTGGCCGACATCCGGACCGACATGGACCAACGAGGGCACGCCCTGGGGATCGAGCCGGACGGCCGACCCGAGGTGATCCTCACCGACTGGGATCCGGAGGGCGAGCTGAAGGTGGCGGCGGCCGCCCTCTACGCCCACAGCGACCTGCCCGACGACCAGCTGCTGGAGGCTGCCCGGCGGCTGCCTGAGGACGCCCGCGGGGACCTGATTCGGGCGTACGTTGGTGATCGTTCCAACCGCCGGCACAAGCCCGGGCGGGGCATGGAGCGCACCCGGTATCGCTTCGACATTCTGTGCGACTACGGGATCTTTCGAGACCTGCAGCGCCATCGCCTGATGACCCTCGATTGGCAGCGCCTCGGCACCCAGCACGGCTACGTGGTACCGGAGGCGGTGGGAGCCGTCGGGGCCGCCGACCGCTGGGAGGCGGCCATGGAGGCGGCGGCCGGGCTGGCCCGCCGCATCGAGGCAGCGGCAGGGCCCG
>JBFKDW010000027.1:0-32962 GCA_041619515.1 Acidimicrobiia bacterium | reverse complement strand
TTCACGACCTCTTTGCCGCCGTTCACGCAATCGCCCCCCGCCCAGATTCGGGCATGTCCGGTGTGGTAACCATCGTCGACCACGACCCGCCCGCCGGAATCGAGCTGAATGCCCGGGATTGATTCATAGAACGACCTGTACGTGGCCTGGCCGGTGGCCCGGAGCACGCGAGATACGTCCAGGCCGAAGTCGGTCCCATCCACCGGCTCGACCCGCGCCCGTCCATCCGGCCCCCGCTCACCGAGCTCGGTGCGCCGGCAGGTGAGCGTCGAGACGTGTGATCCGCCGTGGACGGCGACCGGCACGGCCCAGTAGACGAACTCGACCCCGTCCGACCGTGCTTTGGCGATCTCATGGTCGTAGGCGCGCATGTGCTCCCGGCCCCGCCGGTAGACGAGATACACCTTGTCGGCCCCCAGTCGCGATGATTGGGTGCAGGCATCGATGGCGGTGTTGCCGCCGCCGATGACCGCCACTCGTTCACCTTCCAACCCTGTCTCCACCCGTGGTCGTGTCTTCAGCGCAGCGATGAAATCGAGCGCGTCCTCGACCCCGGGAGTGTCCTCTCCGGGGATGCCGAGCGGAGGCACTCCTCCCAGGCCGGTGCCCATGAACAGGGCGTCGTATTCCTCCAGCAGCGCATCCACCGTCACGTCGACCCCCACCCGCACGCCGGACCGCAGCTCGCCCCCATGGGAGAGCACCCAGTCGATTTCGGCTAGTGAGGTCTGAGGCGTCATCTTGTAGTCGGCGACGCCGTAGGTGTTGAGCCCTCCCGGGGCGTCGGCGGCGTCGAACATGACCGCCCGGTGACCGAGCCTGGTGAGCTCGGCAGTGCAGCTCAGCCCGGCCGGCCCGCCTCCGACGACCGCCACCTTCCTACCGTTCGGCGGACCTGCTTGGAAGATCTGCCGGCCCCCGAATACCACCGGATCGGTGGCGTAGCCCTGCAGGCGGCCGATCTCGATGGGACGCTCGTGCAGGTCGTGGAGGACACATGCTCCCTCGCAGAGCACCTCGGTCGGACACACCCGCGCACACGAGGCACCGAGGATGTTGGCCCCGAGGATGGTGCGGGACGATCCGAGGAGATCGTCTGTGGCGATCTGCTTGATGAACCGGGGGACGTCGATGTGGGTGGGGCAGGCCCGCGTGCAGGGAGCGTCCCAGCACATGAGGCACCGGTTGGCCTCGGCGACAGCTTCGCTCTGCCGCATGGGCCCGGGAGGCTCCAGTCTCGCCCACGTGCCGTTCGAAACCTGTTTCATCTCGGCCAGACTTCCGTCCGCGCTCCGCCCCCCAGCCTACGCCTCGAGGCGGGGGCGTTGAGATCTCCGGTCGTGCGGTCGGGGCGGCCGACGGCCTGCGTAGTGTGGGGAGCCCGCAAGACACAGGAGCGCGGCCATCGAACCGATTCTCGTCATCAACCCGAACAGTTCGGAGGCAATCTCGGTCCAGATTCGCCACGCGGTCGGCTCACGCGCCGGGGTTCGGGTGGTCACGTCCCGAGCAGGCCCGGCGGCCATCGAGACGGACCGGGACGTGGCCGCAGCGGTCGATCCCATGCTGGAGGTGGCCCGCTCGCACGATGCGTCCGCGGTGGTGGTCGCCTGCTTCTCCGATCCCGGCCTGGATGCATTGCGCGCCGAGAGCACGGCCCCGGCGTTCGGAATCGCCGAGTCTGCCGTTGCCCGGGCGCTCGAACTGGGACGCCGGGTGGGAGTCATCTCGAGTGTCCAGGATTCGCTGCCCCGCCACGCTCGCTACTGGGCGAGGCTGGGGGTCGAGGACCGGGTGGTCGCCGACATTGCCCTCGGGCTCGGGGTGCTCGAACTGGACACCGAGCAGGCATTCGACCGGGCGTTGCAGGCGGGCCGTGATCTCGTGGCGGCGGGGGCGGACGTGATCGTCCTCGGCTGTACCGGGATGACCCACATGCAGGGGCGGCTGGAACGGGAGCTCGGCACGCCCGTCGTGGATCCATGTCGGGCGGCGGTCGACGCCGCCCGTCGGGCCCTGGGACGGGGAGAGACATGACCTTGCCGGACGGCGGATTCGTCGCTATTTCGGTCACGCCGCTCGACGACACCGGCAACGTCGATTTCGACGACCTTGGCCGTCTGATGCAGTTCTACCTCGACTGTGGCGCGGACGGGGTGGCTCTGCTCGGCGTGATGGGTGAGGCAAACCGCATGACCGACGCCGATGCCCGCACCGTGGTCGAGCAGGCGGTCGCCGCCATCGACGGCCGGGTACCGGTCATTGTCGGAGTGTCCGATGCTTCGCTCCAGCGCGTGCAGTCGCTTGGTGCGCACGCGATGGAGCTCGGGGGCGCCGGAGTGCTGCTGCAGCCTCTGGCCGGGCTGTTGGGAGACCGTGCGGTCGCCGGGTACTTCCGGGCCGCCGCCGCCGCTCTGGGGCACGACGTCCCGATCTGCGTGCAGGATTTCCCAAAAGCGAACGGCGTGCACATCTCTCTCGATGCCTGGCGAATGGTGCTCGAGGAATGTCCGAGCGTGGTGATGTTGAAGCTGGAGGACGAGCCGGGTCTCGGCAAGCTGTCGGCGATTCGGGAAGCCGAGCAGGCAGGGATGCGCGCCGTGACCATCTTCACCGGGAACAACGGAATCCACCTCGTGCAGGAGCTGGCCCGCGGATCGGACGGGGCGATGACCGGCTTTGCCTTCCCCGACGTCCTGGTGGGGGTCATCGAGCTGTTCCGGCGAGGACGAGCCGAAGAGGCCGAAGACCTCTTCGATCGCTACTTGCCGGTCAACCGGCACGAGCTGCGGACCGGCATCGCAACCCGCAAGGAGATCCTGCGCCGTCGGGGAGCCATCGGCACCGCCAGGGCGCGGTTCCCGGCCGGCCCGCTGAGCGAGCGAGACCTCGCCGAGCTCGATGCACTGCTGGGGAGGCTGGAGCGCGCCACCGGACGGCCGATCACCGAGATACGGTCGGTGTGAGCTTCGATCTGGTGATCCGCCGGGGACGGCTCGCCGACTCCCACGCCGTGACCGAAGGCGATCTGGGCGTGAAAGACGGGCGCATCGCCGCCATCGGCCCGTCGCTCGCCGGCGGTGATGCCGAGCTCGATGCCGACGGCCGCTACGTGCTTCCGGGGGGTGTGGACTGCCATGTTCACCTTGGCCAGATCTCGTCGAAAGGTGACGTCACCGCCGATGATTTCTGGACGGGCTCCCGGTCGGCAGCCTTCGGGGGAACCACCACCGTCGTGCCGTTCGCCGCCCAGCACCGGGGCCAGTCGATCCGGTCGGTGGTTGACGACGCCCTCGAGCGGGCCGCCCGCCAGATGACCATCGACTACGGCCTGCACGTCATCGTCACCGACTTCTCCGGCAGTGCCGCCGACGAGCTGGCCTCGGTGGCGGCCGACGGCATCGCCGCGGTGAAGATCTACCTCACCTACGACCGGCTCAAACTGGAGGGGATGGCCGCTCTCGAGGTGATGAACGCGGCTCGCCGGGCCGGGCTCCCGGTCATGGTGCACGCCGAGTCCGACAGCATCGTCACCTGGGGCCGGGAGCAGCGGCTGGCTGCTGGGAAACTGGGAGCAGCCTCGCACGCCTTCTCCCACAGCCGGGCCGCCGAGTGGTCCGGAGTGGCCGAGGCGATTGCGCTCGCCGAAACGGTGGGTGCCGCGGTGTACCTGGCCCACGTCTCGATACCCGGGGCGATCGAGCTGGCGGTCGCCGCTCGCGCGCGGGGGGTGGAGGTGATAGCCGAGACCTGCCCCCACTACTTGCTGCTCGACGAGAGCAGGCTGAATCAGCCGATGGAGGCCGCCGCACCGTATCTGTGCAGCCCGCCGTTGCGGGGCGGGCTGGAGCGGGGGGCCCTGCTGGAGCAACTCGCGGCCGGCGAGATCGACATCGTCGCTTCGGATCATTCACCGTACACCCTGGCGCAGAAGCTCCCGCGGGGCCCGCAGACTGCCTTCACCGAGGCGGCCAATGGGCTGCCGGGGATCGAGCTGCGGCCCGGGCTCCTATACACCGCGGGCGTGTATACCGGCGTGCTGGACGTCACCGACTTCGTCCGCCTGGTATCCACCAACCCGGCCCGGGCGTGTGGCATGTTCCCTCGCAAAGGATCGCTCGAGATCGGCGCCGACGCCGACCTGGTCGTGTGGGACGAGTCTGTCTCCCTGATCCGGTGGCAGGATCTCCACGACAACGTCGGCTACACCCCCTACGAAGGGCTCGAGCTTGCCGGTCGGCCGGCTGCGGTGATCGCGGCAGGCGAGACGGTGGCCGGGGGGTCGGCCGATGCGACCCGCCCGGGCCGGGGAGTGTTCGTCCCCCGCCGATGAGCCCGCCGTCCGGGGCCGGCGGGGTGGTCGTCCGCTTTGTCGCGGTCTTTTGCCGCCGCGCCCTACCCTTCGGGGTGTCCGTGCGAAATACACGATGCAGGATCAACTGAAGTAGCGGTGTCCAGGTCAACACCCACCGACGTGCTTCGACTCAACCTCGATCTGCTGTGGGGCGGAGGGGAGCGGCTGGCGGGACTGCTGGGACGTCCGGTACGCGACCGCATACTTCCGAACGGTGACGGCACGATGCCGGTCCTGACCCTGCCGGGTTTTCTCGCCCCCGAGTTGAGCCTCAACCGCCTGAATCGAACCCTCACCGAGCATGGGTTTCCCGCCAAGAGCTGGGGACTGGGCGCCAACCTCGGCCCGCGCGGCATGTCGATCTTCGAGCACGTTGCGCAGGTCGAAGCCGAGCTGGGACGCGAGATTCGCCAGCTGGCCGAGGTTCACGATCATGCAGTGGCCCTGGTAGGGCAGAGCCTGGGAGGAGTGTATGCCCGCGAAGTTGCCGAGCGCATGCCCGACCTCGTCGATCGCGTCATCACCTTCGGCTCCCCTGCCATCGACCCGGATCGCGCTCACAAACTCAACAAGCTCTTGCGGCTGGTCGGCCGCCGCATCGCCGGGCTGCGCCTGATCGACATGAGCCCGGACCAGATTCTCCCCCACTGGGAGGCCAACCGTCCCCCCATGCCGCTGGTTTCGATCCATAGCCCGGTCGACCGGGTGGTTCCGATGGAACTGGCCGCCATCCCGCAGGACGTCATCGACAAGAGCAGCCGACGGGCCCCGCGCGAGAACATCTCGATTGTGGCGTCCCATACCGGGATGGCCGTCAATCCATTCGTGATTCTGGCCGTCCTTGATCGACTCGCACAGGACCGCAGCGACTGGGTCGACTTCGACCCTGCCGACTATTTCACCGGGCCGATGCGGCTGTGGCCGACGCCGTTTCGGAGCACGGCTGCGCAGGCCGAAGACGAGGCGGACGGCGGCTGACCGGGAACGGCGACGCCGGTTCGCCGCCGTCGCCGGCGAGTGCCGACTTCCTTCAGCGGGCGGCGGCGCCCTAGGGTTGCCGGCATGGGTTTCGATGTTTCCAAGCTCGCCGACCACGTCTTGATCGACCCCGACGGCGCCGAGCACCGTCTGGGCGATGCGTGGGCCGACGGCCCCCACGTGGTTCTCTTCCTGCGCCATTTCGGGTGACTGACGTGTCGCGAGCGGGCCGGTCAGGTCCGCGATCGATACCAGGAGATCCTGGCGGCCGGCTCCGACGTGACCGCCGTCGGTACCGGTGGAAAGCGCTACGCCAAGGCGTTCATCGAGGACGAATCGGTTCCCTTTCCGGTCCTGCTCGACGAGGACGGGTCGGCGGCCGAGATCGTCGGAACCAACTCGCTGGGAGCGGGGGCGCTGCTGAAGCCATCGGCGTACGCGGCCGGGCTGCGGTCATTGACTGGAGGCCATCGGCAGCACAAGACCGGCCGGCGCCCGATGCAGTTGGGCGCGACGCTGGTGATCGGGCCCGGCGACCAGCTGTTGTACGAGGATTTTGAAGATTACGCCGGGGACCACGCCGACCTCGACGAAGTCCTGGCGGTGTTGTCCTGATCGGGCACTCACCGGGCGCGAGACCCACGCGGGGCGTAGATTTGATGGCATGAACCGGCGGCCACGCCACCCGATGCCGACCGATGTCCGGCGGGCTCTCGAGCGTGCAGGCCTGACCGCCGCCTACGACGAGCGCCCGCCCTATCAGCGCAACGACTACATCGGTTGGATCACGGGGGCCAAGCGCGAGGACACTCGCCGCAAGCGGATCGACCAGATGCTCGCCGAGCTCGGGCAGGGCGATGTGTACATGAAGATGGAATGGCGGCCTCGCCGGTCGTGAACGCTGCCGAACCAGAGACTGCCGGAGCCGCCCGCGTCACCCGACTGTGACGCGACCGCTCACCGCCGCCAGCAGCGCCTCGGGCTCGTCGGTTCCGATGCGAAGTTTGCTGCCCGAGACGAGGTCGAACTCAACCGAGTCGAGCCCCCAGACGTTCCACAGCGTCCCGCCCGGAAACCACCGGATGCCGAACCCGTACCACCAGCGGTTGCGGACGATGCGGGCCGAGGCGGCTTGATCCCAGGGCAGCACCCGGCGGGGCCAGCCCCACCCGAAGAAGGCCTGGAGGCGCTCCTCGGTCACCTCCACGGTGATGCGGCTGAACACGAACATGGCCGTCCCGACGATGGCGGCCGTCACGGCCACAACGACTGCTCCGGCCCACGCCCGGGCTGCCAGGGTGACGGCGAGGATCACCAGGAGGAAGGCCAGCACTCCGATGCGCAGGGGGGCAGGGCTCGTCTGGGTATGGCGATATGTCATCGGCGCTCAACGCTAGCGAGCAGCCTGCGGCGTGACGGCCACAGGCGGGGGCAGGCCCGCTCAGAGCGTATTGAGCAGGACGAGGATCACGCCGGCTGCGGCCGCGGCCGTCGCCAGCACCGACAGCCCGGTGCTGAAAGACTCGTTGAGGGAGGCGGCGCGCCCTTCCACGACGGGAGCTCGCGAGCAGGCGAAGAGGGCGGCGGCCCACAACAGGCCGGCGGCGGCGATCAACGCCAGGCCGGCGGAGCCGAGCCCCGCTGCCAGCAGCGCCGGGACAATCGACAGAAGCAAGACCGTGACCACTGTTCCTCCAGATGCATCTCCATTGTGTTCCCGGACACCTGAAAGCATCCTGAAGGCGGGAGTGGGCCGGATGCGCCGTCTCAGGAGGTGGTGGCGGTCTCGCAGCAGCGGGGTCGTGGCTCGAAGTCGATCACCCGGCCCCGCCGGTCGAACTCGAAGTGGCAGCACTCGAGCAGCTCGTCGCGAAGCATGGTGCGGGCCCGCTGCACCCGGGACTTGGCCCCGCTCACCGACAGGCCGAGACTGGCGGCCATGTCCGCCTGGGTGCGACCCTCGAATTCGGTCAGGACGAGCGCCTCCCGGTATTTGGCCGGCAAGCGGTCGACGAGATCGCGCAGCGACTCTGCGATGACGGCTGCCGCCTCCTCGTCGTCCTCACCGGTGGGTGCCTCGACGCCTTCGAGGCTCGTTCCCGCCGATGGGCGGAGCCGCCGGTAGTGATCGGTGACCGTGTTGCGTGTGACCTGATACAGCCACGGGGCGAGCCGTGCTTCATCTTCGAGCGTGTCGATGCGACTGTGGACCTTCACGAAGACATCGCTGAGGACATCGTCGACGTCGGCTGCGGACGGAATCCGCCTGCCGATGAAGCCGCGCAGGCGGTCGCTGAACTCCCGCCAGACGCTCTCGGTCGTGATGGTCACGGCTTGGAGCCTCGAACCGTGATGCTCTCGGTCGGCACTCCGTCACCGTAGGCGTGGCTCGTGATCACTTCGACACCGGTGAAGCCGGCGTCTGTGATGATGCCGAGGTATTCGTCTCGATCGATAGCGCCCGAGACACACCCCGCCCACAGGTCGAGGTCGGCGCGGGCCTCCGGCGAGAGGGTGCCCGTCGTCACGATGTCGGAGATCACGAAGCGTCCACCGGGAGCGAGCACCCGGTAGACCTCGGCGAAGGCCCGCGGCTTGTCGGGCACGAGGTTGATCACGCAATTCGATAGCACGAGATCCACGGTGCCATCCGCCACCGGGAGGCTCTCGATCTCGCCGAGCCGAAACTCTACGGTATCCAGGCCCGCCTTGACGGCGTTGGCCGATGCCAGGTCGATCATGTCGGGTGTCATGTCGACGCCGATGACGTGTCCCTCGGAGCCGACGACTTTTGCGGCTCGAAAGCAATCGACACCGGCTCCACTGCCGAGGTCGAGCACGGTGTCACCCGGGCTGATGTCTCCGAAGGCGGTCGGAGTGCCACAGCTGAGCCCGAGGTCGGCCTCGGCGATTACGGCATCGGCCTGGTTCTTGGTGGTGAACAGCACCTCGGTTGGGGCGCAGCAGGCGTCGCCGGCGCCGTCCGCCGGTGCGCAGCAGCTCGAGCCTTGGCGGGCGGCCGCCGCGTAGCGCTGCTTGACCGCTTCCTTCACGTCGTGTGCCTTGGCTGTGGTCATGGTTCTTCCTCCATTGAAGTCTGTCACACCTGGAGACGTGACACGGGCCAAAAGGACGCAAAGCGGGCGGCAGTTGCTCGCCCCGGCCGCCGGTTCCGGCCGCTTCCAGGCGGTTTGAGCCGGTCCCTCCGGTAGTCTCGGGTCCGATCGAAAGGAGTCGCGTGGTCATCGGCGACGGTTACACGCACAATCTGCCCGACCCCGACCCCGTAGAGACCGGGGAGTGGATCGAGGCGCTCGAAGACGTCATCGAGGTCGAGGGGCGCCCGCGTGCCAAGTATCTCATGGCCAAGCTGCTCGAGCACGCAAGCGAGCGGCGAGTGGGTGTTCCCGGCATCATCTCCACCCCGTACATCAACACCATCCCAGCCGAGGCCGACGTCCCCTACCCGGGAGATGAGGTCCTCGAAAAGCAGATCCGCCGTTACATCCGCTGGAACGCCGCCGTTACCGTGATCAACGCCAACAAGAACGCCGACTCGATCGGTGGACATCTGTCGACGTATGCCTCCTCGGCATTGCTCTACGAGGTCGGCTTCAATCACTTCTTCCGCGGCAAGGAGGCTGGGCACCCCGGCGACGCCCTCTACATCCAGGGCCATGCCTCACCCGGGATCTACGCCAGGGCGTTTGTGGAACGGCGAATCCACGAGCTCGACCTCGACGGTTTTCGCCGCGAGCTCGAAGGCGGGCTCAGCAGTTACCCGCACCCTCGGCTGATGCCCGAGTTCTGGGAATACCCGACCGTGTCCATGGGTCTCGGGCCGATCAATTCGATCTATCAGGCGCGGTTCAACAGGTACCTGCAGAATCGGGGCATCGACGACACCTCCGACTCGCGGGTGTGGTGCTTCATCGGCGACGGTGAAACCGACGAGCCGGAGACGCTCGGGTCCATTTCGCTGGCCGGCAGAGAACGGCTCGACAACCTCACATGGGTCATCAATTGCAATCTCCAGCGGCTCGACGGCCCGGTGCGCGGCAATGGCAAGATCATCCAGGAGCTCGAGGCCATCTTCAAAGGCGCCGGCTGGAATGTGATCAAGGTCATCTGGGGTACGAGCTGGGATCCGTTGCTGGCACGCGACACCGAAGGCCTGCTGGTCGAGAAGATGAACACCTCGGTAGACGGCGAGTACCAGCGATACAAGGCCGAAAGCGGCGCCTACATCCGTGAGCATTTCTTCGGCCCGGAGCCGGGGTTGCGGGCGATCGTGGAAGACATGACCGACGACGAGATCTGGGATCTGCGTCGTGGCGGTCTCGACTATCGCAAGATCTACACCGCCTACCTGGCGGCCACCGAACACAAGGGTGCACCGACCGTCATTCTCGCCAAGACCATCAAGGGTTGGACGCTGGGGGAGGACGTCGAGGGCCGCAATGCCACCCACCAGATCAAGAAACTCTCCAAGGAACAGCTGCTGCGTCTGCGCAACACGCTCAAGCTGAACGACGTGATCCCCGACGAGGCGCTCGAAGGCGATGATGCCCCGTACTACCGGCCACCCGTCGAATCCCCCGAGTTCCAGTACATGATGGAGCGCCGCCGGGTCCTCGGGGGGTCGCTGCCCTCCCGCTCGACTGAAGTGCGGATCCCGCTCGACCTCCCCGGTTCGGCCCCTTTCGAGGAGGTGGCGGCCGGGTCCGGCACTCAGGAGGCGTCCACCACCATGGCCTTCACCCGGCTGCTGCGCGGACTCGCCAGAGACGACGGGTTCGGCGAGCGGGTCGTGCCGATCATCCCGGATGAGGGCCGCACGTTCGGGTGGGATGCGTTGTTCAAAGAGCTCGGTATCTATGCCTCCCAGGGCCAGCTGTACGAGCCGGTCGATGCCAAGCTGCTGCTGTCGTATCGGGAGGCCAGCAACGGCCAGATCCTCGAGGAGGGGATCACCGAGGCGGGCGCCCTGTCGAGCTGGATTTCAGCCGCTACCAGCTATTACACCCGCGGCGTGCCGATGGTCCCGTTCTACATCTTCTATTCGATGTTCGGCTTCCAGCGGGTCGGTGACCTCATCTGGGGTGCAGCCGACGCCCGCTCCCGCGGGTTTCTGCTGGGGGCCACGGCCGGGCGGACGACCTTGCTCGGCGAAGGCCTCCAGCACCAGGACGGCCACAGCCTCGTCTTGGCCTCCACGGTGCCCGTCTGCCAGGCCTACGACCCGGCCTTCGCCTACGAGATGGGGGCCATCATCGACGATGGTCTCAAGCGGATGTACCGGGACGGGGAGGACATCTTCTACTACCTCACGCTCTACAACGAGAACTACGTCCAGCTGCCCAAGCCGGAGGGCGTCGATGAGGGCATTTGCCGGGGCCTGTACCGCTTCTCGGGGCAACTCGACGAGGGGGCAGCCCACCGTGCCACCATCCTGTTCAGCGGTACCGGCCACACCGCCGCCCGCGCCGCCCAGGCCGAGCTCGCCGAGCACTACGGCGTGGGCGCCGAGCTGTTCAGCGCCACCAACTACAAGCTGCTCCGCGAAGAGGCACTGGAAGTGGAGCGCTGGAACCGCCTTCATCCCGGTGATGCCGTGCGGGTGCCTTACGTCACCGCCATGCTCCAGGAAACGGTCGGTCCGATCGTGGCAGTCTCCGACTTCATGAGAATGGTTCCCGATCAGATAGCCCGCTGGGTGCCCCGTACCTTCATTTCGTTGGGAACCGACGGTTTCGGGAGATCGGACACCAGGGAAGCACTTCGCCGCTTCTTCGAGGTCGACACCGGCCACGTCGTGGTCGCCGTCCTGTCCGGGCTTGTGACCCAGGGCCGCATCGACCCGTCTGTCGTCAAGGATGCGATCGCCCGCTACGGGATAGACCCGGAAGTCGCCGACCCGACGACGAGGTAGCTGCCACCCGGTTGGGCCGTGACCTGGGGCAACTCCGGCAGTGCTAGCTTGCCGCCTATGACCGTGATGCGCGACGTGTTGCTGTGGGCCTCACGCAACCAGACGCTGCGGACTCACGTCCCTCGCTGGGGCTTCGTCACGCGAGCGCTGCGCCAGTTCATGCCGGGGGAGCGGCTCGAGGATGCCCTGGAGGCTGCCACGATGCTTGCCGGGAAGGGCGTCACCAGCATGTTCACCAAGCTGGGGGAGAACCTCACCGATCTCGGTCAGGCCGACGCCGTCGTCGAGCACTATCTGGGTGCCTACGAGCGTATTGCCGCCCTGGGCCTCGACACTGAAATCTCGGTGAAGCCGACCCAGCTGGGCCTCGATCTCGACTTCGACCACGCCGCCCGCAACCTGGCAACTCTGGCCGCCAAGGCAGACAGTCTTGGGAACTGGTTGTGGGTCGACATGGAAGCCAGCGACTACGTCCAGCCCACCATCGACCTGTACAAGCGGGTCAAGGCCGATTACTCCCCGGTGGGCATTTGCCTGCAGGCCTATTTGCATCGCACGCCCCAGGACGTGCGGGACCTCGTGCCGCTCCGGCCGGGGATCCGGCTGGTGAAAGGGGCCTATAAGGAGCCGGCCTCGCTGGCGTTAACGAAGCGAGCCGAGATAGACGAGGCGTTCTTTCGCCTTGGCTCGGATCTGCTCACCACCGATGGTGTGCGTCTGGCGCTGGCGAGCCACGACGTCGCTCTCCTCGACCGTCTCGGGGCAGTGGCCCGGGCCGCCGGGCTCGGCCAGGATGCCTACGAGATTCAGATGCTCTACGGCATTCGCATGGAGGACCAGTATCGGTACGCCGCCGACGGCTACCGAATGCGCGACCTCACTGCGTATGGTGAGGAGTGGTACCCCTGGTACGTGCGACGGCTGGCCGAGCGGCCGGCCAATCTGGTCTTCGTTGCCCGCAACCTCTTTGCCCGCGGCTAGCCCACCGCTGCGAGCCGGCCCCTCCCGGCGTCCAGCCGGGACGTAGGCTTGGGAAGTGAGATCGGAGGCACATGAACTACTCACTCCAGACCGATCCCAACACCGGTGAGCGGTATGTGGCGGTGTCGGTGCGCGGCCAGGACTTGCTCCAGGACTCGGTGCTCAACAAAGGCTCGGCGTTCACCCTGGAGGAGCGCGACACGTTCGGCCTGCGGGGCCTGCTGCCCAGCCACGTCAGCACAATGGAGGATCACCTTGCACGCGCCCGCACCCAGCTCGACTCCAAACCGGACCTGCTCCAGAAGAACATCTATCTGAGCGGCCTGCAGGATCGCAACGAGACGCTCTTCTACCGTTTCCTCGTCGAGAACCTCGCCGAGACGGTCCCACTGGTGTACACCCCGGTCGTGGCAGATGCCTGCCGGTATTGGAGCCGCCTGTACCGGCGGGCGCGGGGCGTGTTCATCACTCCCCGGGACCGCGGCCGGATCTCACAGGCGCTCGCCAACCGTCCCACTCGGGAGCCGGCTGTGATCGTCGTCACCGACAACGAACGGATACTCGGCATCGGCGATCAGGGAGCCGGCGGCATGGGCATTCCCATCGGGAAGCTGGCGTTGTACACCGCCGGGGCGGGCATCCATCCGAGCAACACGTTCCCGATCTCATTGGATGTGGGCACCAACAACGAGGATCTGCTTGCCGATCCGCTCTATCTCGGGCTGCGGGAGCCGCGTCTGCGAGGCGACGACTATTGGTCGTTGATCGACGAGTTCGTCGAAGCGGTGGTGAGGGTATTTCCCAACAGCATGGTGCAGTGGGAGGACTTCGGGAACAAGACGAGCTTCCGCAACCTGGACAGGTATCGCGGGCGCCTCGCCTCGTTCAACGACGATATCGAGGGCACGGCTGCTACCACGGTTGCCGGCCTGCTGGTGGCGATGCGGGAGCTCGATACCACCTGGGCAGATCAGCGGGTCGTGATCGCGGGGGCAGGATCGGGCGGCATCGGCCTGGCCCGGACCATCACTGCCGCCATGCGATCGGCCGGGCTGAGCGAAACCGAGGCGCGTGCTCGGATGTTCCTGGTCGACAGCAAGAGCCTCGTCACCCATGACCGCTCCGACATCACCGATGTGAAACGAGCCTGGGCGGTGGAGGAGGAACGTATCAGCAATTGGGATACGCCCGGCTCACCGACGCTGGGAGAGGTGGTGCGGCGTGCCCATCCCACCGTGCTCATCGGCCTGTCCGGAAGGGGTGGGCTGTTCACCAAGGAACTGATCCGTGACATGGCCGACGCAGTCGAACGGCCGGTGATCATGCCGATGTCCAATCCAACCGTCTGCACCGAGGTGGATCCCGCCGACGCGCTCGACTGGTCGGATGGGCGGGCCATCGTGGCGACCGGCAGCCCATTCGAGCCGGTCGAGTACAACGGGCGGCTCCGTCACATCGGGCAGGCCAACAACATGTACATATTCCCTGCGATGGGCCTCGGCACCCTTGCAGCACGGGCGGGCCGGATCACCGACGGCATGTTTCTGGCCGCAGCCGCTGCCCTGGCGGATTGCGTCGATCCGGAGGTCGCAGCCGGCGGTTCCTTGTTTCCCCCCATCACCAGGGTGCGAGAAGTGTCCCGGACGGTGGCAATCGCAGTTGCCGAGCAGGCGATTGCCGAAGGAGTCGCCGCCGAACGGTCCGAGATTGCCGACCGGGTCGACGAGCTGATCTGGTGGCCTGAGTACCTCCCGTATCGGCCCGCCTGACCGGATCAGTCGCTTTCACCCTCCGGCGCCGACTGCGGGAGAACCTCGACTTCGGTTGCCGTGGTCCGAGCGGGCCTGTCGTTGTCGGGCTGCATCTGGTGCATCCACACCGTCTGCTGCGGGAAGGGGATCTCGATCCCCTCCCGGTCGAAAGCCTCCTTCAGCCGCTGTCGTATGATGCGAGAGGTTGCGAACTGCTCGCCGGGTTCGACCTTGATCGCCAGCCGGAGCACGATTGCGCTCGCCCCGAAGTTCTCGACCCCCCATACCTCCGGCTCCTCGATGATGGTGGCGTTGGGTAGGGCCTCGCGCCACACGCCGTCCGCTACTTGCTTGATGACGGACATGGCGTGCTTGATGTCCGTGTCGTAGGCGACCTCGATATCCAGCACGGCTCGTGCCCACTGCTGAGACTTGTTGGCGACCCGGACGATCTCACCGTTTGGGACGTGCCACAAGGTTCCATTGACGTCGCGGATGCGGGTCGACCGCAGGCTGACCTTTTCGACCAGCCCGGAGGCGGCGCCGACGTCGACGATGTCTCCCACCCCGAACTGATCCTCGAGGAGCATGAAGATCCCCGACAAGAAGTCCTTGACCATGCTCTGGGCACCGAACCCGAATGCAATGCCGACGATGCCGGCTCCGGCGATCAGGGGCCCAAGGTTGACGTCGAACTCGCTGAGGGCCATGAGGGTGGCGACCGTATAGATCACGAGGCTGGCCGCGGACTTCAGCACGGTGCCGAGCGTCTCGGTCCTCCGCCGGGAGCGCTCGGCCTGGATGGCGGTCTTTTCGGCCCGCCGTTGTGTCAGCTCGACGAGCAGTTCGAGGCGTCCCGCCTCCTCCTCTTCCTCCTCGGGGACGGTGACGGGCTCGACCGTCTCGTCCAGATGGCGATCGATCACCCGTCGGATGCCTCTACCGATGAGCCGCCTGGCGATGCGGCTGACAATCCACGCTGCCAGGAAGATGAGCAGCACCTTGGCCGGGCGCACCAGCAGGTCGGAGAGCTCGGCGAGCATCTCGCTGTCGGTGTTGTCGAACACCAGCTCGCACAGGAATCCCGGGTCGGCACCGCAGGCGTCCGTCAGCGTGGCACCGATCAGGGTGCTGGGCGGCACGATCATGCCCGGCACGATAGGAAGGCGCCGTCGAGTTTCGGTTCCTTTCTCGGCCACCGAACCGGCCGCCGCCGGCCCCCGGCGAGAGACGGAGACCGTCGCAGGCCGGACTGCTCACCTCGCGCCACTCCTCCCGGGGTCAACCGTGACGCCGTTGCAATCACGCCTGACCCGATGTTCCGTCAAGCGCAGCGGCGTTGGGAAAGGCTGGTATAGCCCCGGGTGGAGTGGCGTTCGGTGAAGTGGGCGTCGGGATACTCTCGGGCAGAGGATCCCGCGCCCACGACCCGGTCCGGATTCCTCCGGTCATCGGAGGTACTCATGCGGCGAGGTAGTCGGCGATGCGGGTGGCGGCCCTGCGGACCGCCACCGACTGGAACGCCTGCGGATGAGGATCCACGTCGCTGACCCGCCCGTCGGGTAGGGAGGTGACGGAAGCAAGGCGGACGCCGGACGCCTCGAGTGCCTCGGCGGCCGCCTCCACCGCCGGCGTCTCGGGCCCGGACACGACCCGCCCGCACACCACCAGGCTGGCAACCCCGGGTGACTCGGAGGGCTGCTCCGGTGACTCAACGGGCACCCCGCACCTGCTGAGCCGGTCCTTCCATACCCGCCACCCTGCGCCGCGCCGCCAGGCCTCCGCATCGTAGGCGTTGACCGCCCGCATCGAGGGAAAGCTGGCCGCGGCCAACCAGCTGGCGGTGACCGGCGGATCGTAGGAATCCGAATCGGTCTCGGCCGTGGCGGGCCGGTCGGGGCCGGGACAGGTAAGGGTTCGCCACAGCAGTCCTCGCACGGGCTGGCCTGTGATCGTGATCACATCACCATGCCACTCGAGCTCGACGTCGGGCAGGTCCGAAGGGTCGAGCTGGCAGGTGGGGACGTGGGCATAGATGAGGCTGGTGGCAACCAGCTGGGCCAGCAGGTCGCAGGGACGGGCGATGATGACCACTCCGGGCCGGCTCGTCGGGCGGGCGGGAACTCCCGGCGCCGATACACGCCCGGCACGCTCGGTGACGAACCGCACCGGAGAGGTGTGGCGCCCGGCTGGCGGAGCAGCCGGCAGCTCGCCCCACCGCTTGCCCCGCACGCGGTCGAGCAGCGCATAGCGACTCGCCCCCGGTCCGCGTGGGTTGTGCCGGGCGCCACGAGCCCGGCCGGCGGAGGGACGCCCCGTTCCTGCCGAAGTGCCCGGGAACGGGGTCGCCGACAGCAGAAGAGATGAGCCGTTCAGAACCGCCGGCACCGGGATGAGAGCCGAGCGAAGCGATCCCTTTGGTGGTGTTCCGAACCATGACATGGCGTGCCTCCGGGTGTTAGCTGGCAAAACCATACGAATAGGGTCTATTGCTGCTGTCTCGGCCCCCGGCAGCTCCGCCGCCAACCTTGCGGCCATCACCATGAGTGGTGGGTCGGACGCAGGCAGCGCCTACGGCTGGCGACCGGGCACCGCCGGGGGTAGCGTGGGCCCCGTGAGCCTCCAGATCCGGCTGCTGGGGGGCTTGCTCTTGGAGAGCGACGGGCGGATACTTCCTCGTATTCCCTCGCGCCCCGGGCGTTCCCTGTTCGCTTATCTCGTGCTCAACCGGGACCGCCAGATAGGTCGCGACCTGCTGGCGGGGGTGTTCTGGCCGGACATGCCCGACAACCAGGCGCGGAGACGGCTGAGCCAGGCTCTGTGGCAGATCCAGACGTTGTTCTCCGAGGCCGGGCTGGCCGGCTCGTACTTGCTCCCGACCCCGAACGCCGTCCGTTTCAATCCGGCTTCCGATTATTGGCTCGACGTCGAGGCCTTCGAAACGGCTACCGCGTCGCTGAAAGAAGCCGGCGCCGGTCCCGGCGGGGTGAGGGATCCGGGGGAGCTGGCCGGGGCCGTTGAGTTGTACCGGGGCGACCTGCTCGCCGGTTTCTACGACGACTGGCTCCTCATGGATCAGCAGCGGCTGCGCCAGATCTACTACCGGGCCTTGTCTCACCTGGCAACCCTCCACAAGAGCCGGGGCGAGTTCGAGGATGCCCTGGTCTACGCTCGCCGCTTGACGCTGCTGGAGCCACTGCGTGAGGACGCTCATCGCGACGTGATGCGCCTGTTTCAACTGGCGGGCCGGCCAAACGAGGCGCTGCTCCAGTACGAGGTGTGCTATTCGGCGCTGGCCGACGAGCTCGGCACCGAACCGGAAACGGCTACCACCCAGCTGATGGAGTCGATCGCATCGCAGCGCCGCGCCGGGCGCCAACCATTCGTCCCGGTGGCCCGCTCGCCGCTGTTCGATCTGGCTACCCCGGTGCCGATGGTCGGCAGGGACGGCCCGCGCTCGCGTGCGGTGTCCGCCATCGAGGCGGCTCTGACGGGACGCGGCGCCGTGCTGCTGGTGGAGGGTGAGCCCGGCGTCGGCAAGACCCGGCTGCTCGAGTCGGTTGCCGAGGATGCCAATTGGCGGGGCCTGGGAGTGCTGTGGGGAGAGGGCTTGCAGGGAGACGCCGCCCGCTCCTATCACCCGCTGTCTTCGGCGCTCCGGGGTTCCGTTTCCGGGCTGCGGTCCGAGCAGCTCGCCGCCCAGGTCGATCCGATATGGCTCAGCGAGCTTTCGCGACTCATCCCCGATTTTCGCGAGTGGCTGCCGACCCTTTCGCCGGTGGCCGCGCTGGAGCCGTCGGAAGAAGCCGGCCGGATGAGGGAAGCCATTGCCCGCACCGTGATCGGCCTTGCCCGTGCCACCCCACAGTTGCTCATCCTCGACGACTTCCAATGGGCAGACGACGACACGGTGGCGGCAGTGTCCCATCTGGCGGCGGTGATTGCCGACGAGCCGATCGTCGTGTGCCTGTCCTATCGCGCCCACGAGGCACGTGATCGCAGTGCGGTGTGGGACGGTCTCCGCAGCATCGACGCACTCAACCGTTCGAGCCGTCTCATTCTCGATCCGCTGTCGCGTGAAGAAACCTCCGAGCTGATTCGGGTGAGCTCGGCCACCCGGGGAGAAGCCGAAATGGTGGGCCGGATCCATGCGGAAACCGGAGGCAATCCCCTGTTCGTGCTGGAAACCCTGCGGGCCATGCACGAGCACAACGTGGCAGCGGCCGGCTCCCAGAGCGTTGTCGGGGAGTTCCCGCTTCCGGCCACCGTCCAGGAGCTGATCTCCAGGCGCCTCCAGTCGCTCGGCGCCGCCGATCGCGCGATTCTCGAGGTCTTCTCCGTGGCCGGTCTCGAAGCTGAAGCCGAGGTGATGCTGGTGGCACTCGACTGCCCCCGGCCCGAGTTCTTCGAGGGTCTCGATCTGCTCGTCTCGCGCGGCATCCTCTACGAGCGGGGCAACCGGTACCGGTTCCGCCATGAGCAGGTGCGGCGGGTAGCCCTCCGCGAGCTCGGCCCAGGTCAGGCCGGCCGCTGGCACCGGGCGATTGCAGCCGCCCTCGAACAGCTTCACCCGGAGGATTCCGAGTCCATCGCCCACCATCTGGTCCAGGCCGGCCTCGGCAGGGCAGCCAAGCCGTACGCCGTGCTGGCAGCCGAGCGGGCGGTTGCGATGCGGGCCTACGCCACCGCCGCTTCCCACTACCAGACGGCCCTGGAGGTGGAAGAGTTGGAGGACAACGAGCGTCTCAACCTGCTGTTCGGCTATGAGCATGTCCTCGACGTGCTGGGGCGTCGGGACGAGCAGGCCGGCGCACTCGCGGACATGGAGGCGCTGGTCGAAGGGGCGAGTGACCGCCGGGCGGCCGTGCTGCGGCGCACCGCTTGGCATTTCGCACATACCGACCGGTTCCAGGAAGCCGAACGGGCCGCTCAGGCGGCTCTGGCCTCCGACACCGAAGCGGAGGACCGGGCGGGCATGGCGGATGACCGGATGGCACTGGGGACAATCGGGTTATGGTCCGGAGATCTCGCGCTCGCCGTCGAGCACCTCCGTGAAGGGGCGGAGCTGGCCACCAGCACGCAGCAGCAGGCCCATGCCCGCCGGGCCCTCGGCAGCGCCCTCAGCGCCGTGCAGGAATACGAGCAAGCCGCCGTCGAGGCACAGACGGCGCTCGAGTTGTTCGGCAGCGCAGACGATGCCCGCGGCGAGGCCGAGGCGCTCGGCCTGCTTGGAATCATCACGATGGAACGCGGTGAGTCAGATGGGGCCGTCGACTATTACGACCGGGCAGTCGTGCTGAGCAGGAGGATCGGGTACCGGCACGGTGAGGCGGTGAACACGGCCAATCGGGGGAATGCGCTCTGGTTCGCCGGGCGTATCTCGGAAGCTCTCAGCTCCTTTGCCGAGGCGATCGAGTTGTTCCGCTCGATGGGCAATCGGCGGGGCCAGGCGCTGGTGCAGGCCAATGCTGCTTCGATCCACCACTCGGTGGTCGGCGACGATGTGGTGGCCGGCGAGTATTGCCGGTCCGCGCTCGAATACTTCGTCGAGGTCAACAACGAGGACGGTGCCGCCCAGGTGTTGTGCAATCTCGCCGAGATCGAGAGGCGGGCCGGGCGATTCGACGAGGCCGCCCACCACATTCGGAAGGGACTGGCGGCGGTCGAGCGGGCCGGGAACCGATGGATGGAGGTGCAGCTGTTGTATGCCCAGTCGCAACTGCTCCTGGCGATGGGCAAGGAGGCGGAAGCCGCCACGGCCGCCGACCGCGGTCTCTCGATCTGCCGCGATCTGGGGCTATCCAACTTCGAGGGCGGCCTGCTGTCGGTGGTGGGTCTTGCCCGGCTGGGCCAGGACGATATTGCCGGAGCCATGGCCGCAACATCGGATGCCGTTCGCCGCCTCAGTCCCGGGACCGATCAGGGCTACTTGGTGCCGTTCCGGCGCGGGCTGGTGCTCGAGGCGGCCGGGTTGATCGAGGACGCAGGACGGGCGTTCCTCGAGGCTCAGGTGCTGCTGGCCGAACGTCTGGTGGACCTGCCGTCGGACCAGCTGGCCTCGGCTCTGGCCATTCCCGAGCACCGCGCCATAGAAGACGCCGCTGCCCGTAGCCGGCCCAGGCAGGTAGTCGTCCGGTTGGCGCGGCGGGATGTTCCCACCGGCCGGCCCCTGCGCCAGGAGGATTTCGTCGAGGTGGCCTGGACCGTCGACGATCCGGCCGATGCCGAGATCGCCGATTCCGCCGAGCGGCGGCGGCATCGCCTGACACGATTGTTGGCCGAGACGGAGGCCGCCGATGGGGCGGCCACCGTCGTCGACCTCGCGACCGCTCTCGAGGCCGGCGTTCGGACGATCCGCAGGGATCTGCAGGTTCTCCGGCGGGCGGGGGTGGCGGTGGTGACCCGGGGCAGCCGGGACCCGGCCGGCCCCCGCTGAGGCTGCCGCAAACTGTAGGAATTTCGATCTTTGCCGATCTCCTCCTCAACGATTGAACCCCGAGAGGAGGGGCTACGTATGAGACGACTCGTGACATTTGCCCTGGCATTGGCCACGGCGATGGCGCTGTTCGCCCAGTCCGCATTCGCGGCGGTGGTGAACATCCGGTAGCGCCGGTCCGTGTGGCATCGGTTCGTGAGCGAGGGCGCCGCCGCCCTCGCTCCGTCTCGTGTGCACCGAAGAACGCGATACCGTTCGGCCCGACAGACGAAAGGATTGGACTATGGAGGGACACCGGAACTCGGCGGCGTTCTTCGACCTCGACAGGACCCTGATCAGCGGCTCGTCGTTGTACACCTTCGGCCGGGCAGCGTGGCGCAACGACATGGTGTCGACCCGCCAGCTCCTCAGTGACCTCAAGAACGCCATCACATTTCGGTTCTCCGGGAGCACGGACGACTCGGCCGCCCGGGTTCGCGACCGGGTGCTCGACGCGATCTCTGGTGTTACCGTCGCCGAGTTGACCGGCCTCGGCGACGAGATCATCCCGCGATTGGTCGACGACGTTCGCCGCGAGGCACAGGGTTTCCTCGAGCTCCACCGCGAAGCGGGCCGCGACACCTACATGGTCACCGCTTCGCCGATCGAGATCGTGCAGCCGCTGGCGGACGAATTGGACATGACCGGGGCCATCGCCACGGTGGCGGAGATCGTAGATGGAAGGTACTCGGGCCGGCTGTCCGAGCCGTTTTGCTACGGGCCCGGCAAGGCCGAGGCGATTGCCAAACTGGCAGCCCGGAAGGATTACGACCTGGCACTCAGCTACGGCTACAGCGACTCGGTCAGCGATCTCCCGATGCTCGAGCTGGTAGGCCATCCCGTTGCCGTCAATCCGGATCGAGAGTTGGAGCGGATTGCCCGGGCGCGGGGTTGGCCCATCGTCGAGTTCAGCCGGACCGCCAAACGAGTGATCGGGACCACGACCGCTACGGCAGGCGCGGTCGGGTTGGCGGTGGGAACCTATTTCCTCGGCCGCCACCATGGCAGGCGGGCCTGAGAGCCCGACCACGCGCCATCCGTCGCGCCCGCTAGGGCGCCAAAGCTCCCAGGGCGGCCGTCAGCACGACCCCCAGGCCGAGAACCACTTGCTGGGCGCCGAGGATCGGCGTAGCCGGCACCGGTCGACGAGCCAGTACCGCATGGACCAGCGCCAGGGCGCTGATGGCGACCACGCCCGCTGCGGATACTGCGTCGAGCAGCCAGCCGATCGTGGCAGCGGTCACGGCCAGCAGTTGAAATCCATCGCTGCGACGCACCGAGTGCGCCTGTCCTTTGGACCTGCGCAACTGGACCCGCACGAAGGCGATCGCCGCCACCGCTCGGGCGGCCGCTACGCACCACAGCCCCACCGCCAGCCGCCCGGTGCTGCCACCGGCGAGGGCGATGATGGCGGCGACCGCCGCAACCCCAGTCGCACCGGCCAGCTCAGGCACCAGCCGGCGGCTGCGGCTGCGCACGTCGTACCACAGCTCGATCAGCACCAGGGGTGCCGCTGCTATCACGGGCCACAGGAACGAGCGCTCGGCAGTCGCCGCCGCCAGCAGCACGAGGCCCGCCAGCAGGGTCAGCTCGAGGGCGGCGATCCGGCGTGCCGGCCCGGTGCGGGGGAGGGAGCGGGCGCGGTAACCGTCGACGAGAGCGATTCTGAGAGGTGTCCGGACCAGGAAGGCAACGAGCGCTGCGAGCCCGATATACGCTCCCGACCAGCCCGGCTCGACCAGCAGGCCGAGCAGCACCGGCTCGAGGGTGAGGCTCCAGCCGCCGTGCTCGGTCGGCAATGCAACCGCCCGGAGCGTCTTCCCATCCAGGGTCAGTGCCCCTCCCATGCTCCGGCAGGCACCCGTCGTCGATCCGGGCGGTGTCCGCCCGGGAGGCATGACTCAGCCGAGGAAGTAGCACCCCTGCACGTCGGGAGCGGGATGGTGACGATCCTTGGCGTGGTCGGTGGATGGGGGCCGGGGGGTGGCGGGCCGGGCGGTGGAGGCGTGACGTCGGGATGTGACGAGTGGATCGTCGGGTCTTTCTGCTGGGCCAATTCGCAGTTCCTCGAGATCAGGCTTGGTGCCTTCCATGCCCCGTCCTTCTTTGGCGGGGAGTATGAGAGAGCGGTCGGGCGCCGGCTAGGGCCGGAAGTCCAGTTCACCCGGTGCGTTCAGCGGAGGCCCTTTCCGCTTGCCAGCCGGGTCAGTCCCAGGAAGATCAACATGACGCCGACGAACATGAGCGCGCCGCCGATGAGGGCTCCGGACACGCCACTCGAGGATTCGAGCGCCGAAGGGCTCCCGGTGCAAAAGAGCAAGCGACCCCCGAACGTGACGTTCTCACAGCTCGAGGCATCGTATCCGACGAAGATGAGGAATCCGCCGACCCCCATGGTGAGGAGTCCTGCCAGCATGGAACCAACCTTCCCTTTCCTCTTCAGAATACGCCTATTTTGAGGATTCGGTGGTGAGACGTTCAGCACAGAGGGTGGGGTTCCGGCTTGTTTCTGCCACGTTCTGTGTTGCCTCTTCCCGGCGGGCGCCATCACTGTTGTGACTGGTATTCACTCATCTGCTCGCGGGAGATGCGCACGCTCACTCCAAGCCGATGGTTGGCGGGGCCGTGATAGACGCCCTGCAGGGGAGCGACGTCGTCGTAGTCGCGGCCGTGCCCGATCTTGACGTGATGCTCACCGACCGGTTCGCGATTGGTCGGATCCACCGCCCACCACCCCCAGCCGGGGATGGCCACCTCAGCCCAGGCATGGGTCTGCACTTCGATCTCCGCCTCCTCCGGCGGGCGGCCGAGTGATTGGTCGGCTGCGTACAGATAGCCGGACACGTAGCGAGCCGGGATGCCTGCGCTCCGGGCCATGGAGATGAGGGTGTGAGCGAAATCCTGGCAGACACCCGAGCCTTGCTTCACCACCTCGTCCAGGTTCATCCCGACGTAGGTGGTGCCCGGCTCGTAGGCGAGCAGCCGCCGCACCTCGTCGATGAGCGCCTCGACCGCCGCCACCGCCTGCGCTCGGTCCCCGACGAGCTGGCGGGCACGGTCGCCGAGGGACGAGCCGGCGATGGTATGGGGGCTGTCGGCCAGATACTCGCGGTGCTCCGTCCGGTAAGCGTCGTCCCGGTAGGGGTCGGTGGAGGCGTCGGGCTCAGGAGCGGGCCGTGGGTACGTTTCCACCGTGGAGTCGGCAATCACCGACAGTCGATCGTGGGGGTGGCGGATCCCAAACACATCGAGCCTGGTGCCCCAGTAGTCGATGTGGGAGAGAACCCGGGCTGCCGGGTCGGTGGTCAGTGTGTAGGACAGGAGGGCCTGAAAGTCGTCGGTGGTAGGACAGGCTCGCAGGACGTTGTGGGAATCCCGCACCTGCTGCGGGTACTCAAAGGTCGTCAGGTAGCGGATCTCGAGCCGCATCATCGGGAGATGTAGAAATGAAGGTCGAGATCGGTGGCATGGTGGAAGAAATGTCGGTCGATCGCCACGCCGACCTGGGATATGTCGCGCTGGAGCTCGTCGAGGAAGCCGCCCAGGTCCGCATTCACCAGTGAATCGATGTCGCAATACTCCACTTTGGCGCCGACCATGCCGAGGAGACGCTGAGCATCGGTGAGCCGGTCGGGCTCGAGCAACTCGGCGAGCTGCTCCTCGGTTCCGCGCAGGCAGTATCGCACGCTGCGGGGGAAGTTCGGAGATAGCAGCAGGAAGGACAGCATCTTGATGGGGTCAACGGCCGCGCGGTATTCCTTGAGGTACGCTTCGTAGGCCGAGACCGACTTGAGCAGCGCCGCCCACCGGTTGAAGGCGGTGGCCGCACCCCCCGAATCGACGAGGCGGTGATAGCGCACGTCGAGCAGCCGGCACGTCATCTCCGCCCGTTCCAGGAGACGTCCCATGACCAGGAACCGGTACCCGTCGTCGTGTGGCATCGTCTCGGCCGCCACGCCGGTCACCGTCTGGCAGGCATTGCGCACCCAGCGATACACCTGGTATGGCTGGCGCTCGATATCGGCGCGCAGGTCCCGGGCTCGCAGGTCGAGGTAGAAGGTGTTGATGGCTTCCCACAGCTCGCTCGAGATGCGGTCCCGGAGGCCGCGAGCGTTGAGCCGGGCTCGTTCTACGGCGGCGGTGATCGAGCCGGGGTTGTCGGTGTCGAGCACGAGGAACTCGGTCACGGCTGCGGTATCGCTCAGGTCACCGTCGAACGTCTCGTCGAGGAACAGCACCTCCAGCAGGTCGCGCTGGGCCTGGGGCACGTCCTTGTCCGACCATTCGAGCATCCCGTGGTAGGTGACGTCGAGGAGACGGGCGGTGTCCTCTGCCCGCTCGATGTAGCGTCCGGTCCAGTACAGGTCTTCGGCGTGGCGCGACAGCATCAGACCTCCAGCACCCAGGTGTCTTTGGAGCCGCCCCCCTGGGACGAGTTGACGATCAGGGAGCCCTCCGGGAGTGCCACCCGGGTGAGCCCGCCGGGAACAACCTCCATCTGCGAGCCGGTCAGCACGAACGGGCGCAGGTCGATGTGGCGCTCGGCGAGCTTTCCATCGACGAAACTGAGGTGGGTCGAGAGCTGGATGGTCTCCTGGGCTATGTAGCCCCGCGGGTTGTCGAGGAGAGTCCGGCGGAGGCGGTCCAGGGTCTGCCGGTCGGCGTCGGCCCCGATCACGATCCCATATCCTCCGGCTTCGGCAACGGGCTTCACGACCAGCTCGTCGAGGCGATCGAGTATGAGGGTCATGTCTTGGGGATTCCACGGCAGGTACGTGGTCACATTCGGGAGGATCGGTTCCTCGGCCAGGAAGAAGCGGATCATGTCGGGAACGTAGGCGTACACGGCTTTGTCGTCGGCCGCCCCGTTCCCAACCGCATTCGCAATCGTGAGGTTCTTGGCTCGGTAGGCGGTCAGCAGTCCCGGGACACCGAGCAGGGAGTCTGCCCGGAACACGACCGGATCGAGGAACTCGTCCCCGACGCGCGAGTAGACCACGTCCACCCGATGCAATCCGCGAGTGGTCCGCATATAGAGGACATGGTCCTCGACCACCAGGTCTCGTCCTTCCACCAGCTCGACCCCCATCTGGCGGGCCAGGAAAGCGTGTTCGAAATAGGCCGAGTTGGCGATTCCGGGCGTCAACACCACCACGGTGGGGTCGCTGCTCGCGGGCGGGGCGATCGACCGGAGAGCGGTGAGCAGCATCGCGCCGTAGTGGTTCACCGGGCGGACGTCGTGATTGGCGAAGGCGGTAGGGAGGGCGCGGGTCATCGCCACCCGATTCTCCAGCACGTAGGAGATACCACTCGGGACCCGCAGGTTGTCTTCCAAGACGCGATAGACACCTTCACTGTCCCGGATCAGATCGATGCCGGCCACCACACATCTCGCCCCCTCCGGGGCCTCGATACCCTGCGCCTGGCGCAGGTAGCCGTCGGCCGACTCCACCAGCCAGCGCGGAGCGACGCCCTCGGCCAGGGCCGCCTGCGGGCCCACATACAGATCTTCGAGAAAGAGGTTGAGAGCCCTGACCCGCTGCTTGAGCCCGGCCTCGATGGTGGCCCACTCGGCAGCCGGGATGATGCGGGGAACCAGGTCCATCGGCCAGGTCCGCTCCAGCCCCTCTTCCCGGCCTGTGACCGCAAAGGTGATTCCCAGGGTTCGGAACGTCGACTCGACGAGGCGAGACCGCCGCTCCAGCTCCTCGGTCCCGAGCTTTTCGAGGCGCTCGACCAGCTCCCGATAGTGAGGGCGCGGCGCATCGTCGGCGTATGCCTCGGAGAACACCGGTGCGTGCATCCGGGGAGTGTACGTGATCGCTGCCCCGGGGCAGATGAGCGTCTACTCTCCGGGTGACCGGACAGAGGAGCACAGTGACAGCGGTACTCGGCTTCGGGGGATACGTCCCCGATCGGGTCATGACGAACGACGATTGGGCCTCCATCGTCGATACCACCGATGAGTGGATCACCAGCCGAACCGGGATCAAGGAGCGCCGCTTCGCCTCCGACGATCAATCGACGCTCGATCTCTCCGAGCAAGCCGCCCTCGCTGCCATCAAGGATGCCGGGCTCGGTCCGGCCGACATCGACGAGATCGTGGTGGCCACCGACACCCCTGAGGTCTATACCCCCGATACGGCCTCCCTCCTGCAGGACAGGCTGGGCTGCCGGAACGTCCCGACCTACGACCTGGGCGGAAGCGGGTGCGCGGGCTGGATTCAAGCCGTGGACGTCGCCAGGGCCCGCATCTCCTTCGAGCCCAAACAGATCCTGGTGGTCGGCGTCGAGCTGATCTCCCGCCTCATCTCCTGGGAGGATCGCGCTACCTGTGTTCTCTTCGGCGACGCCGCCGGCGCAGTGGTGTTGGGGCCCGAAGGCGGCAAGGCCAAAGTGCTCGACGCCATCTCCGGCACCGACGGCAGCAAGGCCGACATCCTCACGCTTCGAACCGGAGGCACCCGCCATCCCTTCACCGTCGATTCGGCCGCCGCCGGCGATCATCAGCGGCTCGACATGAACGGCAGCGAGGTCTTCCGGGAGGCGGTCCGGCGTATGAGCAGCGTCACCCTCGAGCTCCTCGAGCGGCTCGACAGGGACCTCTCCGATGTGGCCCTGCTGATTCCCCACCAGGCCAACAAGCGGATCATCGACGCCGTCGGCAACAAACTGGGCATCGATGAGTCGAGGGTGCTCGTCAACGTCGACCGCTACGGCAACACCGGCTCTGCCACCGTGCCGCTGGGCCTGTGGGAGGCCTACGAGCAAGGACGCATCCGGCAGGGCGACCTGGTGGTGCTCACGGCCTTCGGAGCAGGCTTTCACTGGGCCAGCGCCGCCCTCCAGTTCTAGCCTCGTCCTCCTTCGCTCCCGCCCGGCCGGACCGGTGTGGTCAGCTGATCTCGAGGGTGATCGGCACGTTGCCGCTGAGGGCTTGGGAGACGGGGCAGTTCGCCTTGGCGTCTTCGGCGGCCGCCCGCAGACCCTCGTCACCCAGTCCCGGAACGTCGGCGGCCAGCACCAGGCGCATGCCGGTGATGCCCTGGCCGGGCACAAAGGTGGCGGTGGCGGTGACGTCGAGTGAGGCAGGAGGCGTGCCGGCCTTCCCGAGTCCGTTGGACAGCGCCATCGAGAAGCAGGCCGCGTGGGCGGCGGCGATCAGCTCCTCCGGGCTCGTTTTGCCTGCATGCTCCTCGGCGCGCGCCTTCCAGTCGACCGGGAAGGGACCGCCGGCTCCGGAGGTGAGCGTGGTCGTCCCGGAGCCGGACATGAGATCGCCTTCCCAATGGGCCTGGGCGGTGGAATCGAGGGCCATGACAACATCCTTTCGAGAAATACGTCCTGAGCCTACGACCTTCCGTCGAAGCGGGCACGCTGGGTGCCGGGCTACCCGCTCGCGCCGGAGCTCGATCATCACCCCGGACCGGGCCACCATCTAGCCTGCGTCGGAAACCCTCCTGGAGATCGAAGTGCCCGACCGCTCCGCCTACCGCATCTACCTGTGGCTGGTGGGTACGACCGGGTTCTTCTTCTGGACCTGGGGCGCCCTCAACGCCCTGTATCGCATCCAGGACGTCGGCCTCAACCCGCTGCAGCTGGTGCTGGTCGGAACCGCGCTCGAAGTCAGCGCCTTCGTGTTTGAGATTCCAACCGGTGTCGTCGCCGACACGATCAGCCGCCGGCTCTCGGTGATCATCGGCACCGCCATCATGGGTGCCGGGTTCATTCTGGAAGGCTCCGTCTCCATGTTCGGAACGGTGCTGGCCGCCCAGGTCATCTGGGGTTTCGGGTACACATTCACGAGCGGCGCCACCGAAGCATGGCTGGCCGATGAGCTTGGCGACAACGTGGCCACCGCCCGGGCCCTGCTGCGGGGCACCCAGGTGAGCCAGTTCGCCTCGCTGGCGGGGATCCTGGCGGCTATGGCACTGGCGTCGGTGGATCTCCGTCTGCCGCTCATCGTGGGCGGAGCCGGATACCTTGTCGTTGCTGCCGCCCTCGCCGTATGGATGCCCGAGACCGGGTTTGCCGCCGTTCCACGGTCGGAGCGAAGAACCTGGACCGACATGAAAGCCACCCTCGCCCACGGGGTGGCGCTGATCCGCCGGCGGCGGGCGCTTTTGGCCCTATTCGGGGCCGTCATGTTCCTGGGCGCGTTCTCGGAGACATTCGACCGGCTGTGGGAGGCGCTCATACTCACCAGCTTCGAGTTCCCGGCGACGCCGGATTGGTCGGCGGTGGTGTGGTTTGGGCTCATCGACGCCGTTGCCGTGCTGCTTTCGGTGGTGGCGGCGGGTTTGATACGAAGGCGGATCGGTGCCGGCTCGATGAGACACATCCCCATCATCCTCACGCTCCTGGCCCTGCTCATCAGTGCGTCGGTGGTCGGCCTCGGCCTGGCCGGCAGCTTCGCCCTCGCCGTTGGGCTGTACCAGGCCGCTCTGCTCCTGCGCATCGTCCACGGCCCCCTGCTCATGGCGTGGCTCAACGAGCAACTGGAGTCGCGTTCGCGGGCAACCGTTCTTTCGATGCAGGGGCAAAGTGACGCGTTCGGCCAGATCGCGGGCGGGCCGTTGTTGGGTTGGCTCGCCACCGCCGTCTCGATCGGCTTGGCGTTCGTCGTCGCCGGCGTGTTCTTGATGCCGGCGGTTGCGCTCTACGCCTGGGCGGCCCGTAGCGACCGCCGTGATCGGGGCATGCTCCTCTCCGACTAGCCCCGCGGCCGGGCCCTCAGGCTCCCGGCAGAGGCTGCTCTCCGCCCGGGGTGCCGCCTGTCAGGGCGCGGCGCGCCCGACGGCGCCGATCCACCACCCGTTTCGACAGCTTTTCCACAGGAAGCATCGAGACAAACGCAACGCCGGAAATCGGGTACGCAAACAAGATCGCCATCAGGGCGAGCACTCCGAGGTGAAACGACCAGGCCGCCGCCACCCACGTCGTTCGCCAGCGCCCGCCGAAGAGGACCGCAGGGGCTCCCAGCTCCACCAGAACACTCCCGACCGCCAAAGGAGGGAACAGCCATCCGTATCTGACGAGCCAGGCGCCGATGGGGGAGTGGATGTCGCCGAGGAGGATCTTGCGGAGGTTGTCGTGGGCAATCTGGTTGCGGAGGACGTCGCCGGTGAGCCAGTCGATCCCGCCGTTGCGCAACTTGGCGAGGCCGGCAATCACGTAGGTGATGACGACCACCAGTGTCATGACCCGCAGCGCCCACCCGTAGGCGTGGCTGAAGGTATCCCCGGCCGGCCGCCTCGCTCCGAGTGCGTAGGCAGCATCTGCCGGGCTGACGGCGAGGATGATCACGTGGAGGACGAGCAGGTTCTCCGTGTGAAGGATCTGTCCCCACGAGTTGCCGTGGGTGGTGAGCGTCAGCAGCAGGACGGCGAATATCGGGGCGCTGATGCGAAAATGCCACCCCAGGAGGAATGCCAGGCCGGCGGCTGCCGTCCCCACAGACAGGATGAGCACCAGGCTCGGCGACAACGGCTCGGTGAGCCAACTCAGGACGCCGACCGGGTCGAACCGGCGACGCGGCAGTCGCGCCACGTCCAGCCAGTGGAAGCTCCTGATGACGACGAACATGACGGCGTAGCCGCCGACGAGGATGCGAACCGTCCCCAGCCGGGCGGCCGGTGCCTCCTCGGAGAGCCAGGAGCTGCAGGCGGTCACGATTCGCACCGGGCGTGGACGGTCTGGCGCAGCGGCTCGGTGCGATCGTCGAAGTATGCGATCACGTCGTAGGTCTCGGTGACGATCTCGACGGCCACCACCTGGTCGGGGGCTCTGTCCAGTATCTCGCGACACAACTCCGGAGCCGCTCCGCTGTTGATTGCCTGGGCGACGGTTCCGGCCGCCTGTATCACCTCGCGGGTGCCGCCCACCAGCCCGGGTGAGAGCGTCAGCCGCCTCCCGGCACCGTCGTATCCGGCAGCCGAGCTGACGGTCGTCTCCTGAGGGCGAGCCAGGCTGAACATCGGATAAGTGGAGAGCGGGAAGCCGTCGTCGGCAGGAGAGCGGACTATCGGGGCCGCCACCAGCAGCACCACCACGGCCGAAAACGTGCATCTGGCCCACTTGCGCATGGGGCAAGCGTAGATTGCAGGACCGTGACTGCACACAGGAACACGACCGGCCGACGCGTCCGGGTGGGAGCCGCCGCCTGGGTCGCCGTCCTGGTAGCCCTGCGATTGCTCGTTCTGCAGCCGGAGCGATGCGGCGACGTGAGCCGGGCCGAGGTGCTGGCCTCGGCGACCTCGGCGGTTGAGTGGCTGGTCCGGAACCAGGCATCCGATGGGCGCTGGCTGTATCGCTACGACGCAGAGGACGACCGGGACGTGGGTGGGTACAACAACAGCCGCCACTCCGGAGTGACGTTTTCGCTCTACGCGGCGGCGGCGGCGGACATTCCCGGGGCGATGACGTCCGCCGATCGGGGATCGGAGTGGCTGCAAGACCAGCTCATCCCCGCCGGCGGGGGCCTTGCAGTCGACAGCCGGGGCTCCTCGGAAGTACCGATCGGCGGGTCCGCCCTGTGGGCGGTAGCCCTGAGTGAGCGGCGGCTGCTGACCGGAGACGGCGACTACGACCGTGAGCTGCGCGGGCTCGGCCGTTTCCTGGAGTCACAGATCGAGCAGAACGGCGCGGTGTCGGAGCGGTGGGACCGGCAGGCGGATCGCCCGGTGCTCGGTGCATATTCGCCGTTCTTCACCGGGGAGGCCTATTTTGCCCTTGCCCGCCTCGAGCGGTTGTTTCCCGGTGAGGGATGGGGCGAGTCGGCTGATCGGATCGGAGCGTATCTCGCCACCGATCGCGATCAGGCCGAGGATCGGTTCCCGCCGGTGAGCGATCACTGGGCCGCCTACGGCCTGGCGGAAACTGCCGTGCGACGCAGCCTGACCCCGGTAGAGCGCGAGTATGCCGCGCGGCTCGGAACCATCTTCGGTCCCCAGGTGCGCTACGCCTCCCAGCGCACCGAATCGTGGTTCACGCACCGCACCAGGGGACGCCAGACCCTGGGCGCCGGGTTGGGGACGCTCGGCGAGGGCTCGATGAGCCTGTGGGTGGTTTCGCAGCTGGATGCCGGCTCCGCCGGACTGCGGGACGCCGCCGCCGCCCGCACACAGTGCGTTGCCTGGATGCTGGTCGAGCGGCAGGTCGACGCAGGAGAAGCCGCCGAGTTCGACGATCCGCTTCGCACGAGCGGCGCCTGGTTTCAGTTCGGAGTGACCCAGATGGACGATCAGCAGCACGCTCTGTCGGCTCTGCTCGGCACGCTCCCGATCCTGGAGTCGGCGACGTGAGTGCATGGCTGGCGGTCCTGCTGGTAGTGGCGGCGGTGAACCCACCCCGGCGGCGCCTCGAGCTCTCGTCGGACGCGAGGGCGGTTTCCGCCGGTGCGCTCGTGACGCTGCTCGCCCTCATCGGACTCGGCCTGGCAGGGGACACGCTGCTGGCGGCCCTCGACATCACCGCCCCCACCTTTCGGGTTGGGGTCGGCCTGGTGTTGTTCGTCCGGGCCGCCGTTGACCTCGTCACCGCGCCGGCCGATCCGGGGCCCGGGGATGCGGGGAGCGACGGCCCCCTCGTCCCCGTGTTCTTCCCGGTGCTGTTTCGTCCCGAGGTCGGGCTGGTGGCGATTGCGGTCGCGGTCGACGCCGGGCTCGGTGCCATGGCTGTGGGGGCAGCCGGCGCCTTCCTGCTCCTGCTCGGCCTGATGAGAACGGCGCGGGCTCGCTACCTCCCGGGACTCGGAATGGTGGTCTCGACGCTGTTGATCGTTCTGGCCGTCGACCGGATCGTCGACGGCGTGTTCGCCCTGTGACGGGGCTAGCTCTCGGTCGGGGTATCCCCGAGGTCCGACGCGAAGGTCTCGGCCTCGATTTCCTCGTGAGCGTCCTCGAGGGAGCCGTCGTCACCGCCGTGCACGGCGGTGGCTTCAACGGGCCGGGCCGGATCGGCGTAGGCGCCGGGATCATCCTCGAGGATGGCCCACAAGACCAGGTAGAGAAGGAGCCCGAATCCGCCGACCAGGATGGCGAGGGCCCACACGACACGCACCAGGGTGACGTCGATCTCGAAGTAGTTGGCGACCCCGGCCGCCACGCCGCCGATCTTCTTGTTGGCCGGGTCCTTGTACAGCTTGGCGTTTCGCCGCGCCGGGGACGGCCCCTGGTTCGTCATGTTGTCTCCTCCGTCGATGAGCGAAATCTACTCGGAGAGGAGTCTGCGCGGCGAGCCGCCACCCGGTGGGCTAGTTGAACCCCTTGTCGGCCTTTTCGAATGCGTTCGAGGCGTTGCCACCGACCTGTGTGATGACGGCAATGGCGACGACGGCGATGAGCAGCAGCAGGAAGGCGTATTCGACGAGGCTGGCGCCCGTCTCGGAGTCCCACCAGTTCTGGAAGCGGACCCACTGAGTCACCATATGGCTACCTCCCGGTGTACAACCTCCATGATCGGCCGCAATCGGCAAATTGGCTATAGGTCTG
>JBFKDW010000026.1:0-34463 GCA_041619515.1 Acidimicrobiia bacterium | reverse complement strand
GGCGCCGAAGGGGATGGCGGCGGCGCCGGCCGTGATGCCGACCAGCCCACCGAGAGCTCCGTTGAGCGTGAGCCCGACGTCGGGCTTTCCCGTCACCGCCCACGAGGCGAACATGGCGGCGGTGGCGCCGGCGGCGGGAGCGAGGGTTGTCGCAACCACCACCGAGGCGAAATCGACGCCGACGGCGGCCAGCGTCGATCCACCGTTGAAGCCGTACCAGCCGAACCAGAGGATGAACACGCCGAGCGCGCCCAGCGTCAGCGAGTGCCCGGGGATGGTGCGGGCTCGGCCATCTGGTCCGTATTTGCCGAGCCGGGGCCCGACCACCAGCACCGCGGCCAGGGCCGCCACCGCGCCGGTGAGGTGGACGACGCCAGAGCCTGCGAAGTCGACGAAGCCCTGCTCCGCCAGCCAGCCCTCGCCGTTCCACACCCAGTGCGACACGATCGGGTAGATGATGGCGGTGATGAACGGGGTGTACAGCAGGTAGGCGGTGAACTTGACCCGCTCGGCCACGGCTCCGGAGATGATGGTGGCGGCGGTAGCTGCGAACACCGCTTGGAAGAACCACTCTGAGGCCCGCGCCTGGTCCGAGAAGAACCAGTTGCCGGTCGAGAAGAACCCTCCGACCGAGGAGCCTCCGTAGGCGAGCGCAAAACCAAGCGCCCAGTAGGAGAGAGCACCGACGGAGAAATCCATGAAATTCTTCATGATGATGTTGCCGGCGTTCTTGGCCCTGGTGAAGCCGGATTCGACAAGGGCGAAGCCCGCCTGCATGAACATGACGAGCATGCCGGCAATGACGACCCAGACCTCGTCGAGAGCGGCTGCCACATCGACGACGTCGGTTTGGGCGCTGGCTGCAAACGCCAGCGGGCCCACCAGGGCGACCGCCGCCAGCACGGTGACGAGCATCAGACGTTTCATGGTTGGTTCCTCCTGCGTGGTTGTCAGGAGAGCACGGTACGGGGCGCCCATTTCGCGGCCGTAACCGCCCTGTTACAGATTGGCGGCGGTTCTGTTACGGCGATGTTGCGGGCCCGAGCCGGGAATGCGCCCGTTTTCGGCAATAATCTCCGCATGGAGCGGATCGCCATCGTCGGGAGCCCCGGCTCCGGCAAGACGAGCCTGGCCCGCCGCCTGGCGGAGCACCTCGATCTGAGGCACATCGAGCTCGACGCCATCTTCCACCAGCCGGGGTGGGAGCCGCTGCCGGATGACCAATTCATAGCCCGGGTCACCGAGGCCACCGCCGGCAGCCGCTGGGTGACCGACGGCAATTACCAGCGGGTCGCCGGGCCGATCATCTGGCAGCGGGCCGACACGGTGGTGTTCCTGGACCTGCCGCGGCACACGGCGATGCGGGCGCTGCTGGGGCGCAGCGCCCGACGCGCCTGGCGGCAGGAAGAGCTGTGGAACGGGAACCGTGAACGATTCCGCAACTTCGTGAAGCGGGACAAGGAGGAGAACATCCTCCTCTGGGCCTGGACCCAGCACCGTCGCTACCGGAGGGATTATCTGGCCGCTATCGACGCTCCCGAGAACGCCGGGCTGAATTTCGTCCACCTGCGGACCCGCCGCCAGGTCGCCGCCTGGCTGGCCGGCGTCGGTGCGAGTGTCTAGCGAGGATCCATGGCGGGCACGCGCGAGCCATTCGGTGATTTCGACCCTTCCGAGCATGCCGGCGAAGCAGCGGCCCGCTGGGGAGGTACGAGGGAGTATCGCGAGTCGGCTCGCCGCACCGCTCGCTATACCGCTGAGGATTGGGCGGGGATGCGCCGCCAGGCCGATGAGGTCGACGCTGCCTTCCTTGCGCTGATGCAGGGCGGGATCGAGCCGGCCGACCCGGCGGCCGCGGCCGTCGTCGATCGACACCGCAATCACATATCGCAGTGGTTCTACCACTGCTCACCCGAGATCCACGCCGGGCTGGGTCGGATGTATGCGGACGACGACCGCTTCCGAGACAGGATCGACAGGGCCGGCGCCGGGCTGGCCCGCTACATCGCCGATGCCATCGCAGCCCGCTATCGGACCTAGCCGCGGCTTCACCATTGAAGGGACGTAGAGTCGCGGCCATGACGTTGCGCCGGACACGGCCGAACCGGACGCAGGCAATCTGGTTGAGCGTGGTCGCCGCCGTAGGTTTCCTCGCCGTCTGGCAGATGTCTCTCAACTGGCCCCACAACTACGACGAGGGTTTCAACTACCTCTTCTTCGGCAGCCGGGGGTTTTGGTTCTCGATCGACAACTACACCTACCCCAACAACCACATCTTCTTCACACTCATTCAGGCCGCCATTCCTCGTTCTCTCGTCGACGCCGAGCCGCTGGTCCTGCGCATCCCCAACCTGCTGATCTCCACCGGCCTGCTCGTGGTGCTCACCACCGAGCGCCGCAGGCGATGGACCGGTGTGCCGCTGGCCCTGGCTCTGGTGCTGGCCGGTCCCTGGTCGATCATCTTCTTTCCCGTCGCCCGCGGGTACCAGTTGGGGGCGTTGCTGACGGCGATCGCCCTGTTCATCGGATCGCGGGACCCCGCAGGGCCGCGGGCAGCTCCCGGCGCCGCGCTGCTGATGGCACTGGCGGCCTGGAGCGTGCCGACCTTCGCATACGGCGCCCCCGTCCTGGTGCTCATGTGGGCGCTGCGCCGGCAGTGGCGGGCCGCCGCCGTCTATTCCGCCGTCTTCGCAACCACTGCCTTGCTGCTCTATCTGCCCGTGCTCGACCAGCTCTTCGGTGAGAGCACGAGCGGTATCAACGAGACACTGCCGTTTGGGCGCTTTGCCCGCGACCTGACCGGTGAGTTGTTCTTCCTGCCCGACCCGGTCGCCCTTGTCGTGGTCGGCCTCGGCCTGTTGGCCCTCGTCGACGCCGGCCGCCGCCTCCGGGCCGGCACCGAGGACAGCCGGACGCGGTGGGCGGCGCTGCTGCTGGGGTTTCCGGCAACCTTCGTCGTCATCGCCGAGGCTCTGCCGCTCGTCACGAGCATCTCCACTCCCTTCTTCCGCAATGCCGCGTTTGCCTCACTGTTCGTGCCGGCGGGCATCTGGGCCTCTACGCTCTGGCAGCGCCCCGTCGTCAAGCTCCTGATGGTCGGCCTGCTCGCCTGGAACAGCCTCCTCGGGCTCAGCCTGTATCGAGGGGTCACCGACGGCTCCCGCATCGTGTCCTACGAGGGCACGTTCATCGGCCAAACCCCGCGGCTGGACGAGGTCCTCGCCGGCGAGGACCTCGCCGAGATCCGCTGCGCCTGGACCGACGAGTGGACCTGCCGCCTCTACGCCAGGCACTTCCAGGACCGCGGGGTCCTGGTCACACCTCTCGTGGACAGGATCGAGGCGACCGCATGTGCGGTCGGGCGCTACCCGCCCCGGGCCGGGACCGGCATCGACCTCGTCTATTCGGACGGCCGTCGCGGGCTCGTGTGCTTCGAATGATGGAGGCTCGTCGATAATCTCGGAGCATGGCACGCAAGGACATCACCATGAGCCCGGACGAGCAGCAGGCCTTTCTGTCGCAGGGCCACACGCTCATCGTCACCACCATCGGGAAGGACGGCTGGCCGCACACTGCCCCCATGTGGTACTTCATGGACGAGGGCCGGGTGGCATTCCGATCGTTCAGCAAATCACAGAAGATCGTCAATCTCGCCCGCAACCCCAGGATCACCGTCCTGCTGGAAGCAGGCGAAACCTACGAAGAGCTGCGCGGGATCATGATCAAGGGAAGCGCCACCCTCGTCGAGGATCCCGACCGCGTGCTGCAGATGTACGGCGCTCTCAGCCGCCGCTACGCCTTCGCCGGGACCGAAGTCGTGCCCCTGGAGGGGGCGGCGCTGGAAGCAGCGTTTGGACGGTTTGCCCCCAAGAACACGGGTGTGATCGTCGAGGCCGAGTCGGTGGCGAGCTGGGACCATCGCAAGCTGGCCGGCGGCTACTGACCGTCCCAGCCGGTCCAGTACGAGAGGTCGACGTCGGTCAGCTCCTGTAGGCGGCGCATGTCCGGTGCCAGCCGGCGACGCAGCCGGCGGCGGGCCCGGGACGACAGGCGGGCCGCGTCGTACCCCGAGGGTCGCGTCAGCAGCCGGGCGGCGGGGCCCGGAGCAGGCGTGGCCGTGTCGACCGCCTCGGGGCGCCATCGCCGCACCATGCGCCCCAGTCGGGTGGGGATCCGCTTGGACTCGCTCAGGTTGGTCTCGATCGGATCGATGGCAGCGGCCGCCTCCCAGTCCAGCTCGAGAAATCCAAACACCCTTCCCATGACGGCGGCCGGGTCTGCTCGCAGCCGCTCGGAGGTCTCTACCAGCACCCGGTCACGGCCGAGGCGCTCGACGTACGGCTCGATCTGCATGCCGTAGCTGGATGTGAGTATGTAGTCGGGGTCGGAGGCGACGGCGGCACCGATGGAGCGGCTCTCTCCCCCGTAGGAGAGCATGTCCAGGTACATCGATTGCAGCCGCACGATCGGGTCACGCACCAGGTAGATGATCCGGGCCCCGGGGAGCGCCCCGGTCAGCCGGGCGGCGGTTTCCGGCCACAGGTGACGCTTGGAGTAGTTGGGCGATGCCTCGCCGATCCGCTGGCCGGGGGCGGCATCGTCGAATTGCTGCTCGTACCACGCCAATCCCCGCTTCCAGTTGGCGTCGTTGCTGAAGTAATCCAGCTCCTTGCGCCACGGCATGAACACTCCGGGGTGGGTGCGGAGATATCGAAACAGCGAAGTCGTGCCCGCCTTCATGGCGCCGATCACTACGAAATCCGGCAGCATCGGGCCAGCCTACGGGTGGTGGCGGGCGATGCTCAGTCGAAGCCGTCTGCAGAACGGACGCCGTCACCGCCGGCCTGCTTGACGAGATACATGGCCGTGTCGGCCCGGTCGAGAAGGAGCTCGACGGTGTGGTCCGGCTGGTCGGCGAGGAGCGCCACACCGATGCTGACCCGGATCGCCAGCGGGCCGACCTCAGTGTCGAATGGGGTGTCGCCGATCGCGCTGCGAATGCGCTCGGCCGCCTCCACGGCGGACTTGAGGTCGGTTTCCGGCAGCGCCACCGCGAACTCCTCGCCTCCGTAGCGTCCGACGATGTCGATGTCGCGCACCGCTCGGCGGCAGCGCTCCGCCAGGTGTCTGAGCACGTCGTCCCCGACGGCATGTCCATAGGTGTCGTTGACCCGTTTGAAGCCGTCGATGTCGAGCATCAATGCGCTGAGGGGCCGGCCGGTTCGCTGTGCTCGCTCCAGCTCCCTGCGGGCGATCTCGAAGAAGCCGCGGCGGTTGTGGAGGCCCGTCAGATCGTCGGTGACCGCCAGGCGTTGCACCTCTTCGAACAGGCGGGCGTTTTCGATGGCGATCGATGCCTGGTTAGCCATCGCTTCCAGCAGGATGAGGTCGTGACGCCCGAACTCGGGCCCCCCGGCATGATTGAGCGCGGTCAGGACACCGAATGCCTTCCCGGCGTAGCTGAGGGGCGCCACCATCACGGCCCCCGCCCCGGTGGCCTCGCGCCGAGCCCTGGCGTGCGGTCCCTCTCGCTCGTCCGGCCGGTTGGCCGGGGAGATGATGGCCTCGTGTTCCCGCATCACGTAGCCGGCCAGTCCGTCCCACAGCTCCTCGAAGCTCGTGGCCACAATCCGGTCCCGGCCGGGCCCTCCCCTGACGAAATGAACCAGTTTCCGGGCGCGCGGGTTGATGGTGATCAGCGACACCCCTTTGGCCGGAAGCGCGTCGGCGACGCCGTCGACCACCGACTGCAGCGTTTGGTCGAGCGACGAGCCCTCGATGAGGTTCTGGGCTACCCGATAGAGCGTCTCGGTCTTGGCGAGGGTGGCCTGGGTCCGCTGGAACAGGCGAGCGTTCTGGATGGCAACCGCGGCATGATCGCCGAATGCATCCACGATCACCGCTTCTTCGAGCGAGTATCCGGCGTCCTTGCTGGCAACGGTGAGCAACCCGATCACCCGATTGCGGGCCATCAGCGGCACACCGATGAACCCGCGCATCGGCGACTCGCCCACATAGGCCCCGGCGGCGAGACTGTCACCGTCGGACACGATCACCGGGGACTCCCCCGCCACCAGCTCGGCGATGATCGGGTCGTCGGTTGTGGAGATCGCCGACCGCCTCAGGGCATCCGGGTCGGCGAATCCCCGGCTGGCCATGACCCGCATCGAATCGTCGATTCGCAGCATGAGCGTGGCGGTGTCCGACGGCAGGACCTGGTCGAGGCCCTCGAGCACCCCTGCAAGGACGCCGCGCAGATCGAGCGTGCTGGTCATCGCAGCCGTGACGTTGCGCAGGGTGTCGGCCAGGCGACGCTGCCGCTGCTCGGATTGGAGTCGCATCGAATACCCGATGACCATCCCCGCCTCACTCGCCATGGCCTCGAGTATGCGGGCGTCACCAACATCGAAGCTGCCGTTCAGCCGGGCAGCCACCACGGTGCCGACCAGCTTCTCGTGAAAGCGGAGGGGTGTCGCCAGGGCGCTCTCGGCCCCTCCGATGAGCCTGCCCACCGCACCGGGCTCGGCCGCGTTCAGGTCGGCCGGCTCGGCGAAGACGGTTTCGCCCGACGAAACCACTCGACCGGTGACGCCTCCCATGACCTCGTCGTAGCTGAGGAACTCGTCGACATCCTGCTCGCCGCCGCCGGCGACGATTTCTCCGGTCTCGGGGTTGAGGATGACGACGATCACCCGGTCGGCGGGGAGGACCTGCTCGACGCCTTCGGCGACGTGCCGCAGCAGCTCGACCGGCTCGTCGGTGTGCAACCGGCCGCTGATGCGCTGGTGGAACCGCATGAGCGCGGCCAAATCGTCAACGTCGTGACGCGCCATGGCGTCAGTCATGGACCAACCTCATGCCAAGCTGTATCGGCCACCCCGACACCGGTCTTGAATCACCGGTTTGGGCCCTTTTGTCGCCAACCACTTGACTTTCCCGCTATAACGGATCAATATATCGTTTCGTTATATCGATCCACTATCCTGTGGATATCCGACCAGGACCATTCATGCTCGACTTCGCAATTCTCGGGATCCTCACCGACGGCCCCCTGCACGGCTACCAGCTCAAGCGGGTGCTGGCCGATTCCGAGCACGGATTCTGGACGGTTTCGTTTGGTTCGCTGTACCCGGCGCTGCGCCGCCTCGAGAAGCAGGGTTTTGTGAGCGTGAGCACCGACGGCGGTGCCCGCCGCAAGGTGTACCAGCTCACTCCCGAGGGAAAGGCCTATTTCCAGGAGCTTCTGGAGACTCCGGGAGCCGCCGAGGAGGATCGCGCCTTCACGCTCAAGCTCTCGTTCTTCCGTTTTCTCGACTCGGACTCCCGGATCGGGGTTCTGGAGCGACGCCGGGCCTACCTCACTGCCCGGCTCGCTGAGTCGCGCAAGTCGATGAAAGACTCCGCCAACCGCACCAAGCGGCGCATGGACGCCTACACGCTGGCGCTCATGAACAGGAGCATGAGCAGCACCGAAGCCGACATCGCCTGGCTGGACGAGCTCATCGAGAACGAGCGGGCCGCCCGTCCCAGCCGCAAGACGCGCCGGAAACGGGACACAGCATCCGGATCCACGAGATTTGAGCAAGGAAGGGAATAGGAATGAGCAGAGTACGCGTAGCGATCGCGGGAGTCGGCAACTGCGCCAACTCTTTGATCCAGGGCGTTGAGTATTACAGGGATGCAGATCCCGGCCAGGTTGTGCCGGGGCTCATGCACGTCGAGCTCGGCGCCTACCACGTGGGCGATATCGAGTTCGTGGCTGCATTCGATGTGGACGCCACCAAGGTCGGCCAGGACCTGAGCAAGGCCATATGGGCCGGCCACAACAACACCATCCGATTCGCCGACGTCGGTGAGCTCGGGGTGGAGGTCATGCGGGGGCCCACCCTCGATGGTCTCGGCATCTACTACCGCGAGATGGTGGACGAATCGACCTCGGACCCGGTCGATGTGGTTGAAGCGCTCCGGGACTCCAATGCCGACGTGCTCGTGAGCTACCTGCCGGTCGGCTCGGAGGAAGCCACCCGTTTCTACGCGGAGTGCGCCCTGGAGGCGGGCGTCGGGTTTGTCAACGCCATCCCGGTGTTCATCGCTTCGGATCCGGCGTGGGCCCGTCGTTTCTGGGAGGCCGGGCTTCCCATCATCGGCGACGACATCAAGTCCCAGGTCGGCGCCACCATCGTCCATCGCCAGTTGGCCACCCTGTTCGAAAAGCGCGGCGTGGTCGTCGAGCACACCAGCCAGCTCAACGTCGGCGGCAACATGGACTTCAAGAACATGCTCGAGCGCTCTCGCCTCGAGTCCAAGAAGGTCTCCAAGACCCAGGCGGTCACGTCACAGATCGAGCGGACCCTGAATCCCGACGATGTGCACATCGGTCCGTCCGACCACGTCGCCTGGCTCACCGATCGCAAATGGGCCTACATCCGGATCGAGGGTCGCGCCTTCGGCGACGTTCCCCTCAACGCCGAGCTGAAGCTCGAAGTGTGGGACTCCCCCAATTCGGCCGGCGTGGTCATCGACGCCGTTCGCTTCGCCAAGCTGGCGCTCGACCGCAAGCTCGGAGGTCCGGTGCTCGCTCCGTCTGCCTACCTGATGAAGAGCCCGCCGATCCAGTACCGGGATGACATCGCCCCCGGGCTCATCGACGAGTTCATCGAAGGAGGCGACCCCACTGCCGACGACCTGGCGGAGTACCTCAAGCGCTAGAACTCCCCATCCTTGCTCAGAATCAGCGGCCCGCACGGGCCGCTGATTCATTGTGGAATATGGGTTGACAGACAAATATGAGTCTATTACCATCAGATTATCTCATATAGGAACACGAGACGCATCTGCATGCGAAGAAAGGAGCAATCGTGCTGCGTTTCACCGACCCGTTCGACGAAATGGACCGGATCATGTCTCAGGTGGGCGGTCGTTGGAGAGGCGGCCTCATGCCGATGGACGCCTTCGAGAAGGACGGCCTCTACACGCTCAAATTCGACCTTCCCGGCGTCGACCCCGAGCACGTCGACCTGACGGTGGAAGCCGGGGTCATGCGCGTCACCGCCGACCGCAAGATCGAAGACACCGAAGGCGCCAACTGGCTGGTGCGTGAGCGTCCGACCGGCACCCACAGCCGGGAGGTCAGGCTCGGCGACCGCCTCGACAGCGGTGCCGTCAAGGCCTCCTACGACCAGGGGGTGCTCACCGTGACCATCCCCATCAAGGAGGAGGCCAAGCCGCGCAAGGTAGCCATCAGCGGTGACGCCCACGACGCCATCGACGTCCAAGCAGGCAACTGACCACCCTCACCAACAACCTCCTCAGCCGAAGGGGCCGCCGGGCGGCGGCCCCTTCGACGCGTTCGAAGACCCGACCTTCCGCCGGATTGCATAGTGACATGGCCCGGTGTAGGTATACGAGCCCCACGACTGGACCACCGGCATGACCGTCTCCCGAGTGCTCGTTGTCGGTGCCGGGATGGCCGGGCTCACCGCTGGCCTCGCCCTGCGCGCCGACGGTCTCGAGCCGATCATCATCGACAAGGGACGAGCCGTGGGTGGACGCATGGCCACCCGCACGATCGGAGAGGCCCGGTTCGACCACGGCGCCCAGCATTTCGGGCTGCGCGACCCGGCGTTCACCGAGGCAGCCACCGGGTGGAAGGCGGGCGGGCTCGTCCGCGAATGGTTTCGCGCCGAACGGCCCAACGAGGACGGCTCACCGAACGTCCGCCATGTCGGCGTCGGCGGCATGCGGAGAATCCCCGAGCACCTCGCACGAGGCCTCGACGTCCGGACCGGAGTCACCCTCACCAGCCTGGAGACGGGCCCGCACGGGGTGACGGCTCATGCCGGCCCCGAGCCGGTGGCCGGGGGCGTCGCGGTGGTGGTCACCGCGCCGCCCCCTCAGATGCTCCCGCTGCTGGATGCCGGTGGATGCGGCCCTCCTTCCCACATCAGGTCGGCGCTCGAACAGGTCGAGTACCACGCCTCCCTGGCGGTGATGGCTCGCCTCGACGGGCCGGCCGGCCTGACCGCCGGACATCGAACCCCCTCGAAGGGACCTATCGCGTGGATGGCCGACAACCAGGATAAGGGCGTGTCCCCGGTTCCGGCCGTGACGATCCATTCGACGCCGGAGTTCGCCGCCGGCCACCTCGATGACCCCGCGGAGGTCTGGGTCCGTTTGCTGTGCGAGGCTGCCGCCTCCTTGCTCGCCTCTCCCATCGTGCACGCGGTTGGACACCGGTGGCGCTACGCCGAGCCGCGTACCACCTTCGAAACCGGCGCGGTCGGATATGACGCCGGGTCCCCGGTGGTCCTGGCGGGCGAGGTGTTCGCCGGGGCCAAGCTCGAGGGCGCGTTCCTGTCCGGGCGTGCGGCCGCCGCGCAGCTGCTGTCGAAGCTGTGAGGCACCTCGCCACCGGGATCGACGTCGGGGCTCCGGCCGAGCGCCTGTGGGAGCTGATCGCCGTGTTCGACAACTGGCCGGAGTGGGGCTCGTCGATTCGAGCAGTCGACAGCCCCAGCGTGAGAGTGGAGCCCGGAGGGGAAGGAAGAGTCCGGACCGTTGCCGGATTCTGGCTCCCATTCCGGATCTGCGAAGTGGTGCCGGGCCGGTTCTGGATCTGGGATGTGGCCGGCATCGGCGCCACCGGCCACCATGTGATGCCGCTGGGCGACGAGGGCTGCCGGGTGGAGTTCACCGCTCCGTGGATCGCCGCTCCCTACCTGCTGGTGCTGCGCCGTTCACTGCGGCGACTGAAACGGCTGGCCGAGGGGTCATGACCCGGCTCCCAACTCCTCCGCGCGGGCGGCCGGCGGTCATCGATTGGACAGGCGACCACCTCGGCGGGCTCTTCGTCGGTCCCGCCGCCGCCTCGCCGGGATTCGTCGGTGGCCAGGAGGCGGCCAACGAGCGGCTGGCCGGATTCGTGGTCGCCGGCTACGCCGCCGGCCGCAATGAGGTGTGGCCGGAGGCGCGGCGGGGTGCGTCTCGACTCTCCCCCTACATACGCCACGGGCTGCTGTCTCTACCGCGGGTGTGGAAGCACGCCTCGGACGGCCCCGGCCGGGACGTGGCCAAGTTCCGCGACGAGCTGCTGTGGCAGGAGTACGCCCGCCACCTGTATGCCCGTCTCGGATCTGCCAACCGGGAGGGGCTTCGCGCCCGGCTGGGCGGCAGCCAGGGGTCCGACCCCTGGGCGGGCTCCATGGCATGCGTGCGGCTGGCGGTGGACGAGCTGGAGCGGGACGGCTGGGTCGTGAACCAGGCTCGCATGTGGCTGGCGTCTCACTGGGCGGTCAGGGAGGGGGTCGATTGGCGCGAGGGCGAGGATCGATTCTTCAGCAACCTGCTCGACGGCTCCCGGGCGGCCAACCGGCTCGGCTGGCAGTGGACGGTGGGGACCGGGACCGGTCGCCCATATGGGTTCTCCCGCCGCCAAGTGGAGCGGCGTGCACCAGGGTTGTGCGGAACCTGCGAGCACCAGTTCGACTGCCCGATCGAGGCCTGGCCGCCCGATCCGCCGCTCCACCCGGTCGACCCCCACCCACTGCTGAAGCACGATCCCGCCGTAGACCGGACCGCCGGGCCGGCAACGGTAGTTTTTCGCGCCCCGGCCGACTGCGTATGGCTGACTGCCGAGTCGATGGGAGATGACGATCCCGCCCTCGCAGCCAACCCCGACCTCCCCGTGGTCTTCATTTTCGACGAACCGCTCCTCCGCCGGCTCCGGCTGGCGGGACGACGCCTCGTCTTCCTGGCTGAGACGTTGGCCGACCTGGCCGGGCGGCGGACCGTCGAGGTCCACCGCGGGACCCCGGAACTCGTGCTGGCAGGCCGGGCCGTGGCCACCACCTTCGCACCGGTTCCCGGCTGGCGGCGCCGGGCCGCCCGGATCCAACCGAGCGAGCTCCATCCCTGGCCCTGGCTGCGACCCCCCCATTCCGGTTCGCTGGCGTCGTTTTCGGCCTGGAGACGGAGCCTCTAGCACGCGCCTCCCTCCCAAACCAGCCGGGACGTGGCTCAAGGAGATCGCCGAAATTGCCGACAAGTAGCGCTGTCTCCCACCCGTATTCTCATGTCACGAGCCCAGTTACCAGCGCTGCCGACCGTCGTCGCCACCGTCGTCGTCGCGGCGGCCGTGTTTGCGATTCCGGCCGACCGCGCCCACGGCGCCACCCTCCCGCCGGTCGCACGGGTGAGCGTGGCCACCGACGGCAGCCAGGCAAGCATTGCTTCCTCCGACGACCCCTCGATCAGCGCCGAGGGCACCCGCATCGCCTTCGAATCCGGCTCCGGCAACCTCGTCGCCGGAGACACCAACGGGCGCGACGACATCTTCGTGCGCGACACGCTCACCGGTACCACAACTCGGGTGTCGGTGGCATCCGACGGCACCCAGGGGAACAATCACAGCCGCCTTGCCGTCATCAGCGCCGACGGCAACCGGGTGGCCTTCATCTCATGGTCGAGCAACCTCGTCGCCGGAGACACCAATGGGCGCGAAGACGTCTTCGTCCACGACCTCACTACCGGCAACACGACTCGAGTGTCCCTCGCTCACGACGGCTCCCAGGTGACGGCAACGTACGTGAGCACCATCTCCATCAGTGGCGACGGCACCCGGGTGGCATGGGTGTCGGATCGGTCCCAGTTCGTGCCGGACGACACGAATGGCAGGCTGGACGTGTTCGTGCGCGACACGGTCGCCGGCACCACCACCCGTGTCTCGGTTGCCTCCGACGGGACCGAGGGCGATTTCGGCAGCGATTCCCCGTCCATCAGCGCCGATGGGACCGCCATCGTCTTCCGATCCGAGGCCCGCAATCTGGTTGCGGGCGACATGAACCTGAGCCGCGACGTCTTTCTGCATGATCTCGAGATCGGGACCACCACCCGGGTTTCGGTAGCAGACGGTGGGGCGGAGGCCACCGGGGGCGACAGCGGAACCCCATCTCTCAACGCCGACGGGACCAAGATCGCCTTCGAGTCACGGGCCGGAAATCTCGTTCCGGGAGACACCAACGACGCCTGGGATGTCTTCGTGCGCGATACCGTCGCCGGGACAACCAGCCGGGTGTCGGTGGCCTCGGACGGGACGCAGGCTGCTGATTCGAGCGGCGCCCCCTCGATCAACGCCGACGGCACCAGGGTCGCCTTTCACTCCACCGCCACCAACCTCATTGCCGCCGATACCAACGGCGCGCTCGACGTGTTCCTGCGCGATCTGGAGGCCGGCACCACCACTCGGGTGAGCACGACCGATACGGGTGCGCAGGCGTCGGGGGTTTCCGACGCCCCCGACATCAACGGGGCCGGAACCCGCATTGCCTTCAACAGCCGGGTGGCCCTCGTCACCGACGACACCAACGGCACCGACGACGCCTATGTTGCCGCCACCGACTGCTGCGTCGACTCCGACGGTGACGGTCTCAGCGACGGGGAAGAGGCCGACCTCGGCACCGACCCGGACAACCCCGATACGGATGGGGATGGGACCGGCGATGGGGACGAAGTGACCAATGGGACGGATCCGACGGAGCCGCCCGCCCAGGTGACCTTGTTCAACCCGGCGTCCGGGGAGTGGAACCTGCGATCCGCCGACGGGTCGACCACGAGCTTCTTCTACGGCAACCCGGGGGATGTGCCCCTGATGGGGGACTGGGACTGTGACGGGATCGATACCGTCGGCATGTTCCGGCCCTCCAACGGCTTCGCCTACCTGCGCAACAGCAACGACTTCGGATTCGCCGATACCGACTTCTTCTTCGGGATCGGCGGCGACATACCCCTGGTGGGAGACTGGAACGCCAACGGCTGCGACACCCTCGGGGTGTTCCGGGACGGCCACGTGTTCCTCCGAAACACGTTGGATACCGGCGTCGCCGACATCGACTTCTGGTTCGGTATCCCCGGCGACAGTCCCTTCAGCGGTGATTTCGACGACGACGGCCTCACCGAGATCGGCCTGTTCCGTGAGAGCACCGGCTACGCCTACCTCCGCTACGACTACACCAGCGGGATCGCCGACCACGAATTCTTCTTCGGGATTCCCGGCGACCAGATCGTCGCCGGAGACTGGAACAACGACTACACCGAGACCGTCGGCATCTGGCGCTCATCGAACGCCACCTTCTATCTCTCCGACACCAACGACACCGGTTTCGCCGACTACACCATCCCCTACGGAACCGGCACCTGGACCCCGGCCGCCGGCAACTACAACTAGGGCCGAAGGACCCCACAGGCCCTCGCGCAGGGGGCGTACGCTTGTGAGTGACAAGCTTCCCCCGAGGAGACTCTGATCGGAAGGAGGCTCCCGTGAATCGGATCCGGCGCCGCCGCCACTCATCCCCGATTGTCGCTCTCTTCCTGGCCGCCTCGGTCTTCGTCGCCCTCCCCGCCCCATCGGTCGACGCGATCGGTGTCCTGCCCCACCCCATCACCCGCATCAGTTTCTATGAAGATCCGAACGCCGCATTGAGCGGAGACCTCACACGAATCGCCTTCGTAACTCGGGAGCAGCTCGCTCCGAACGACCTGTTCAGCGGCGAGGACCTGTACTTGCTCGACACCGTTTCCGGGACCATCACTCTCATCTCGGTCGGCGCCAATGATCGAGCTGCGAATAGCCCAACGATCGGGGAGCCGGTCATCAGCGCCGATGGGACGCGGATCGCATTCACGTCGGGGAGCAAGGACCTCGTGCCGGGCGTCGACCCCGATCACTTTGACCACATAGACGTGTTTCTGCACGACACGGTCACCGGGACCACCATCCGGGTGAACGAGCATCCGCAGGGGACCAACGCTACGGGCGACTCCCGCCGCCCGGCCATCAGTGCCGACGGCACCAAGATCGCCTACAGCTCGATCCGGACGAATCTGGTCGCCGGGGATACGAACGGCACCTACGACATCTTCGTCTACAACACCGTCACCGAGACCACGAGCCGGGTCTCGCTCACAGACGCCGGGCTCGAATCGAACGGGTACAGCCGGGAGGTCTCCTTGAACGCCGACGGCACCCGGGTCGCCTTCACCTCCCATGCCACCAACCTGGTCCCCGGAGATGCCAACGGGTCGATGCCGGACGTGTACGTACGGGACACGACGGCGGGAACGACGGTCCGGGTATCGGTCGGCCCGAGTGGCTCAGCCCCCAACGGGCCCAGCGAAGCACCCTCGATCAGCGATGACGGGACCCGCGTGGCGTTCGCATCCTTCGCCACGAACCTGGTGGCAGGCGACACCAATGGGGCCTGGGATGCCTTCGTCCACGACACGATCACCGCAGCCACCAGCCGGGTTTCCCTGGCCCCGGACGAAACGGAGTTCAGCCAGGACGTAGACCGGCCGTTCATCGATGCCACCGGCTCTCGAGTGGCATTCACGACACCACACGAAGGCCAGTTCGCCGTCTTTGTCCGCGACCTCGCCACGACGACCACCGTCAAGGCAAGCATCGGTGACCAACGCCAGAATGCCAATGCCGGCTCGTTCGCCCTCGGCCTCAGCGGTGACGGGACCGAGGTCGCATTCGGCTCCACGGCCAGCACGCTGGTACCGGGCGACACCCCGCGCTCATGGGACATCTTCATCACCTCCGCTGCCTGCTGCGGCGATCGAGATGGGGACGGCCTCGACAACGACGAGGAAGTCTTCCTCGGCACCGATCCGCTTGTGGTCGATACCGACGCAGACGGGCTCACCGACGGCGAGGAATGGAGGCTGACCACCGATCCCCTGGACACCGACACCGACAACGACACGCTGATCGACGGTGACGAATGGTTCATCCACTACACCAACCCGCTGCTGATCGACTCCGACGGGGACGGTGTGAGCGATCCCGACGAGGTGGCGGCGGGGACCAATCCTTCCGGGCCTCCGACCGCGGTCGGCTTGGTGGTGCGAAAAGGGGCCGACTGGCGCTTGCGCTACGAGGATGGGTCCATCGCTCGCTTCGCCTACGGCACACCGGAGGACCTGCCGTTCATGGGCGACTGGGACTGCGACGGAATCGACACCGTCGGCGTGTTCCGCCCGTCCAGTGGTTTTGCCTTCCTCCGCAACAGCAACGACTTCGGGTTCGCCGACATCGATTTCTTGCTGGGAGCGGAGGGGGATCTTCCCCTGGTCGGGGACTGGGACGGAGACGGCTGTGACTCGATGGGCGTGTACCGGGCAGGGCGCGTCACCTTGACCAACACCCTCGCAGACGGGCCGGCCGACATCGAGTTCTTCTTCGGCATTCCCGGCGATGTTCCATTCACCGGCGACTTCGACGGCGACGGTGCGACCGAGATCGGGGTCTACCGCGACGGTCACGCCTACCTGCGCTTCGACCATACGTCGGGGCCGGCCGATCACGACTTCTACTTCGGTATCCCCGGGGACGTGCCGGTGGCCGGTGACTGGGACAACGACGGCGCCGACACCATCGGCGTATGGCGAGGCACCGAAGCCTCCTTCTATCTCGCCGACACGAACGAAACGGCGGTGGCCGCCGACCTCATCTCCCTCAACTCGAGTGGAGTTCCCATCACCGGCGATTTTCTGCGGCCCCCCGGGGCCTGAGGTCACCCGGCAGGTCGAGTTGCTCCCGACAGATAATCGATCGCGTCCCCAGCGGAGACTCAATCCCCCCGGCTGCGGTTACCCATTCGGAGTTTCCGGGGACCGAAAACCTATTTGCGCCACAGCTCACGGGTGAACAGCAGCACGATGGGAAAGATCTCGAGGCGGCCGGCAATCATCAGGCCAGACAGAAGCCACTTGCCGAGCGCTGTGACCTCGATGTAGGTGGAAGTGGGCCCCAGCTCGCCCAGGCCCGGGCCGACGTTGCCCAGCGCCGAGGCCACCGCCGACGCGGCGCTCACGAAATCGAGGTCGGGGCCGATCGCCGAGCTGAACACTCCGAACACGAACGTCCCGGTCATGAAGATGAACATGTAGAACAGGAAGAACGCCTGTACAGATTGCACGATGGGGTCCGGCACCCTCCGGCCGCCGAGGCGCACCGGGAACACGCCACGCGGGTGAATGACCTTGCGAATGTCGGCGAGCGAAGCGCGGGTGAGGACCCCGATCCGGTACGTCTTCAACGACCCGGCCGTCGAGCCGGCCATCCCTCCCACGAACATGAGGCCCACGACCATGATGGCCAATGCCCCCGGCCACACGTTGAAGTCGGCGGTGGCGTAGCCGGTGGTGGTTACGAGCGAAACGACCGTGAAGATGGAATCGCGCACCGTGCGGCCCACCCCGCCGCCCCAGATGCCGATCATGGTCACAATCGACGCGGCGGCCATGATCGCCGCATAGATCTTGAGCTCGGGATCGCGGGCATACTCGACGGGGTTTCGCAGCCCCCGGTAGTGGAGGGCGAACGACGTTCCTGCCAGCAGCATGAACACGATCACTACCCATTGGGCATAGGCCGAGAAGCCACCCAGCGACTCTGACGAAGTGCTGAACCCTCCGGTGGAGAGCGTCGTCAGCGAATGTGCGATGGCCTCGAACAGCGTCATGTCGCCCACCCACAGCAGCAAGGTCTCGATGGCGGTGAACGCGACGTAGATGAGCCACAGGTGCTTGGCGGTTTCCTTGAACCGGGGGGTGAGGCGGTCCGGGCGCGGCCCCGGCGACTCGGCGCGGGCGAGCTCGACGCCGCCGACACCGAGCAGCGGCAGTATGGCAACCGACAGAACGATGATCCCCATGCCACCGAGCCACTGCGAGGTGGCTCGCCAGAAGACCACTCCGTGTCCGATCGCCTCCGGCTGGGATATGACAGACGCCCCCGTCGTGGTGAACCCGGCGGCGGACTCGAAGAAGGCGTTGGTGATTCCGTCGAGGGTGGAGGTGAGGATGTACGGGAGCGTCCCGAAGATGACCACCGAGATCCAGGCGAGGCCCACGATGGCGAACCCCTCCCTGGTCGTCAGCTCCGCCTGCCGGCCGTACCTCCACGCCAGGCCCCCCACCGCAACCGTGGCCAGGGCGGCCAGCACGATCCCGCCCAGGTCTGCCCACTCCTGGTAGATCCCCGCCACGACGGCGGCGGGGAGCATCGCCAGCCCAACGGCCGCCACAACTGCCCCGAGCACGTATTGGAGGGTGCGTAGAGACATGGGGACCTAGTGGATGACGGTCAACTAAACGTCTTCTCCACGGTGGCGACCGCTTCCGGCAGCGCCACCGCCACGATCCGGTCCCCGGGGATGATGACCGTGTGACCACGGGGAATCATCGTCTTGTTGTTACGAACGATGCCGGCGACGATGGCGGTCTTCGGAAGGCCGATGTCGGCAAGGGTCTTACCGAGGGCACTGCTCGCCGGATCGACCTGCAGTTCGATGGCCTCGAGATCGCTGTCCTGGAAAGTCACCACCGAGTGCACTCTCCCCCGCCGTACGTAGCGGAGGATGGCGTTGGCAGCCGACAGGCGAGAGGACACACCCGTGTCGACGTTGGTCTCGTTGAGGAGGCTGACATAGTCGAGACGGTGGTAGCGAGAGATGGCGTTCTTGGCCCCGAGGCCCTTGGCCACCAGCGAGGCGACCACGTTGACCTCGTCCCACGGGGTCAGGGCGAGCACGTCGTCGACGTTCTCGACACCCTCAGATCGCAGCAGCTCCGGATCCATGGGGTCCCCGTGGACGACGATCACATTGGGGCAGGCGTCGGCCACCAGGCGGGTTGCCGCCTCATCCTTGTCGATGAGGGTGACCGAGATTCGGTTGTCGGAGAGCAGGTTGGCGGTGAGGCGGGCGAGCCGCCCGGCGCCGAAGATCATCACCCTCTTGGCCTTGTGAATGGTGATTCCCAGCATCGGCGCCAGCTGCTCGACCAAATCGGTCTTGGTGGCGATGAGGACGTGGTCGCCTTGCTCGACAGTCGACTCACCGCGGGCTACGAAGGGAACGCCGCCGCGGATGATCGCCGTCACCAGCCAGTCCCAGTCGGTGATTTGGGCGCGCAGCTGTTCGAGCGTCAAATGCGTCAGCGGGGCATCGGGCTGGACGTACCCACCGATGAGTGAGAGCGACCCTCCGCCGAACGTAGCGTGCTCGCTGATGCCACCCTCCGACACCAGGGTCAACAGGTCCTGGGCGAGTTGCTCCTCGGGATCGATGACCACGTCAACACCGAGGATTTGCAGCTCGTCGCGCAGGGCGGAGTCCTCCACCCTGGCGATCTTGCGGGGAACCCCAAGCCGGGCGCCGGCGTGACACGCCAGCACGTTCACCGCGTCGTTGCTCGTCACGGCGATGAGGAGCTCCGCCTTGTCGATGCCGGCGGCCTCGAGCACCGCCGGGCTGGCTCCGTTGCCGAGAATGGCGAGAATGTCGAGCGACCCCTGGAGCTGGTCGACCCGCTGGGGGTCGTTGTCGACCACGACGACATCCTGGCCTTCGATGGAAAGACGCTCGGCCAGATGGCTCCCGACCGCCCCCGCTCCGACTATGACGATCCGCATGGACCACCTCTTGGATTTCGGTCGCCAAGGCTAGCCAGGAAGCGTTGGTTCTCGGGGTGTAAACCCGCCACATCGATCATATTTCCGGCACGGCCGCTGCCAGAGGAGTTGACTGGTACCCGAGGCGAGGAGTGAGATCATGTCCAACCCCGAACCACCGCTCATCGACACCCAGCGCCCATCCGTGCGCCAGAACCGGAGATGGCCATATGGGGTGGCAGTCGCAGCCATACTCGTGGCGGTTGCCGTTCTGTTCAGTGTTGCCGGGAGGGGACCGCAGACCATCGAGGAGGCTGCCGACTCGGGGGACCCGGCTGCCGTCCTCCAGGTCTTCCACCAGAAATGGAGCGACGGGAACGTCGACGGCGCCCTTGCCTACCTGCACCCGTCCTTGCTCGAGGAGTCGGGGGAGGCACTCGGGAACCTGATTGAGTACACCCATGCCATCTCGCCCGGCGGATTCTCGATCTCGGTGACCGAATGCTCCGAACAGGCCCCCGACGTGTGGCGGTGCCGGGTTGGTGTAATCGGCGATCCCATCGTCGATGCGATGAATCTGAGCGCGACGTCGGAGCAGTTCCGGTTCGAGGACGGCCTGATGACCCAGTTCGGCCTTTCTGACTACCGGCAAGCCGATCTGGCCTTGGCGCTCGTCGCACAGGCCGGGGATCCCGATGGCTATCAAGCCGCCTGCGGCCGGCCTGGACCGGGCGAGTTCGCCGACGGCGGCGTGGTGTACAACCGCACCTGTGGCGAGTTCCTCGCCCCGTTCGTCGATGCCACCGTGGCGGGCCTGGCGGGTCGGTGAGAAGAACCGGGCCTGGCGGGTCAATAGCGAAGAACCACCACCCCACCGGAAAAAGAAGAACGGCCCCTTGCGGGGCCGTTCTTCGGGCTAACACGGGAGGCGGGAAACCTCTCGGCTCTTAGTATCGTCGGCATGGTGGAGAACTTGAGGGATTTCCAAGAAAACATTTCCCAGGCGAAAAACGACCTGGTTGCCCTGCTGCGCAGCCGGTCGCTGCTCACCGACGGCCCCTACACTCTCCGCTCCGGCGAGTTGTCCAACTGGTACCTGGACGGCCGGCGAACGACGATGGACGGTGAAGGCGCCACCCTCGTCGGCCACTGTGTGCTGGGGGTGCTCGATCCGGGAGTGCGCGCCATCGGCGGCATGACGATGGGGGCCGACCCCATTGCCGTCGCCACCGCAGTGGTTGCACATCGGGCCGGGATCTCCCTTCGTGCCTTCTCGGTGCGCAAAGAGGCCAAGGCGCACGGGATGGGCGGGCGGATCGTCGGGCCCCTCAACCAGGGGGAGGCTGTGACGGTGCTCGAGGACACCACCACCACCGGGGCCGCGTTCATCGAGTCGATCATCGTGATGCAGAACGGTGGCTACCCGGTCGTCCAGGCGATTTCGGTGGCCGACAGGAGCGGCGGAGTGGTCGCCAAGCGAATGCAGGAGCTCGAAATACCCTACGTTGCACTCATCACACCGGAAGATCTCCTCCTCAGTCCATGAATTCACTCAGCGTCTTGCGCTCCGCCGGCCGAACCTGGCTCGTTGCGGTCCTTTCCGTCCCCTTCTTCATGCTGGGGCTCGACCTACTGCTGCTCCCCAAGCTCTTCCCGCAGTACGTGAGACGGCTCGACCTGCTGGCCGACAACCTCGGGATCAATCGCATCACCGCCAACGGACCGGAGGAGCCCTGGGGGCTGGTCTTTCTCATCATCGGTGGCGGGTTGTTGACCTGGGCGCTGCGCGACCTGTTGTTTCCCCGGGAGATGCTGGGTGTGGACGAGCACGGCGTCGCGTTCGCCAGCCTGCTCGGTCCCGCAGGCGGCCGTATCCTCGTACCGCACGCCGAGATCGTCGAGGCGGCCCCGGCACTCCTGACCGAGGACGGCGAAGACACGGCGGCCGTCGGGGTCCGGCTTGCCGACCCAACCCGTCTGCCGTCGAGCCCCTGGGGCGCCGTGTGGGTGGGCGACACGCTGTTCATCCGCACTTCCGGGTGGACGGCAACTCCGGCCCAGATCACGGCCGTGCTCACCGACGACACCGGTGAGGGCACACCTGCCTACCTGGTGGACCTCGATACGGATCCGCCGGAGGTGTCCCGGGTCGAGGGCGACCCAACCGACACCTCCGACCCGGCGCGTGCCTTTGCGGCTCGCAGCCGGGCATACGTCGGAGGGGTGCTCCTGCTGGCAGGAGTGATCCTGGCTCTGTTCATCTGGATCGCGGGCACCGAAACCAATGCCTACTACTTGCTGCCCCTCGCGCTCGGCGCGGTCGGCGGGCTGCTGCTGCTCGACGGGACACGCTCGTATCTGGAGTCGACATGACCATCCTCGTTGGCGCCCACAGTGCCGGCGGCAAGCCGGGCGACGAGATCGCCGAACGCAACGGCGACCTCATTCAATTCTTCCTCGGAGATCCGCAGGGGTGGAAGAAGCCGCCGCCCCGCGAGGACGCCTCCGACCTGCTGCACGCAGGGTTCCCGATCTACGTCCACGCCCCCTACCTCATCAATGTTGCGTCCGCCAACAACCGGATCCGCATCCCGAGCCGCAAGAACCTCCAGGCCGCCGCCGATGCCGCCGGGGAGATCGGCGCCGCCGGGCTCGTGGTCCACGGGGGCCACGTCACCGACGACGAAGACACCGCCGAGGGCTTTCCCCGCTGGCGCAAAGCCCTCGACACCCTCGAGTCCGACGTCCCCATCCTCATCGAGAACACCGCCGGCGGCGAGAACGCAATGGCCCGGGAGGTCGAAACGATCGCTCGCCTGTGGGAGCACATAGGAGACACCGGGGTCGGCTTCGTGCTCGACACCTGCCACGCCTGGGCCGGCGGCGAAGACCTCGAAACCGTCGTGGATCGCATCATGGATGCCACCGGCCGGATCGACCTCGTCCACTGCAACGACTCCCGTGACCCGTTTGACAGCAGGCGGGACCGCCACGCCAACCTGGGGCGGGGAGAGATCCCCGGCGACCTGCTGATCGGGGTCGTGAACGCCGCCGCCGCCCCGGTGGTGGTGGAGACTCCCGGCGAAGCCCTTGACCACGCCGCCGACATCGCCTGGCTGCGGGAGCGGCTGGGCTAGAACACACCGTCCAGAGGCTGGTCGACGTCGACGACATTCCGGCGATGCACAGCCGCCACCGCCAGCACCACCACCAGGCCACCCGCCACCTGCACCGGTGACAGGCTTTGATCGAGCAGCACCCAGGCGGCCCCGGCCGCGATGACCGGCTCGGCGGTCGCCACCACTCCCACGATGCCAGACGCCACCCGCCGCAGCGCCGCAAACTGGGCGAGGAACGGAAGCGCGGTCCCTCCGATGCCGACCCAAACCAGTTCGGCCCAGACGATCCGGGACAGATCGGTGGGAAACGACCAGATGGGGAGGACCAGCAGCCAGAAGACGGATGCGAATACGAAACCCCAGGTGATCATCGTCAGGGCCGGAAGGCTCTTGCCGAGATGCTCACCGAGCAGGAAATAGGCGGCGAAGAGGGCGGCCGTCGTCAGGCCCGACGCCAGGCCGAGCAGGTCTAGGTCGTCGAGCGCCCACGCTTCGGTGATGAGAGCCACGCCGACGATGGCGAGGAAGGCAGCCCCCCACGTGAACCGGCTCACCGGCCGGCGCTGCACCAGCGCCATGAACGCCAGGACCATGAACGGCCCGAGAAACTGCATGGTTGCCCCCGGTCCCACTCCCAGCCGATCGAGGGCCCAGTAGAACGTGAGGCCGACGAGGGCGAGGTTCAACCCGAGCAGCATCAGCCAGGCCAGCCGACCTCGTGGGCTGAGCAGTCCCCGGTGCCAGGCGAAGGGAAGCAGGACGGCAGCGGCGATGAGGGCCCGAATCTGCGATACGCGGGCCGGCGAAACGACATCGAACACGTCGGCTGCGATGGCCCCGCTCACGCCGTAGAGGGCGGCAGCAGTGAGGGCAAAAGCGATGCCGGCGCTGGCCGGCCGAACGGCGTGGGACATGGCGGCGTAGCGTACCGGCCGCCGCCCCCGGCTACTCGGCGGGAGGGGGCGCGTGCGGGATGCGGCCGAGCTTGCCGGCGTCGAAGTCTTCGAATGCCTGGATCAGCTCGGCGCGGGTGTTCATCACAAAGGGCCCGTACCAGGCGACCGGCTCGCGGATGGGGAGGCCGCCGAGGACGAGCACGTCCATATCGGGGCTGCGCGACTCCTGGATCTCGTCGGCGGTGATGGTGATGGCATCGCCGGCCCCGTACACCACCAGCTGGCCGTTCACGGCCGGACGCTCTTCCAGGCCGAAGCTGCCCGAACCGTTCAACACATAGGCGAGGGCGTTGAAATCGGGTCGCCAGGGAAGCTGCAGCCTGGCACCCGGATGGAGGGTGGCATGGATCATGGTGATGGGCGTGTGGGTGTCGCCGGGGCCCTGGTGGTCGCCGACGCTTCCGGCAATCAGCCGGATCAGGGCACCGCCGTCGGGTGTGGTGAGCAGGGTGGCCTCGCCCCCCCGCAGGTCCTGGTAGCGGGGTGGAAGCCACTTGTCCCGGGACGGGAGGTTGACCCAGAGCTGAAATCCATGGAAAAGTCCGCCGGACATGACGAGGTGCTCGGGCGGAGCTTCTTTGTGCAGCAACCCCGACCCGGCCGTCATCCACTGGGTGTCTCCGTCGGTGATGATCCCTCCGCCGCCTTCGGAATCCTGGTGCTCCATGATGCCGTCGATCATGTAGGTGACGGTCTCGAATCCCCGGTGCGGGTGCCAGGGGGTTCCCTTTGGCTCACCCGGCGCGTATTCCACCTCGCCCATCTGGTCGAGGTGAATGAACGGGTCGAGATCGGCCATGTCCACGCCGTGGAAGGCCCGGCGCACCGGAAAGCCCTCTCCTTCGAAGCCGCGCGGGGCAGTGGTCACCGACTTCACCCGGCGCTCGATGGTCTCGTCGAGGGCTGGGTGAGCGACGGTGGGAAGCGAGAGGTTGTTGTCGACGGTAATGGCTGGCATCGGGGGCTCCTCGGCGTGCTGAACATGGAGTGTAGTTACAGATGAAACTACACTGGATTCAACCGAACCCGAGCAAGGAATGTTCCCAACCGGATGACCCCCACCGGCGAAGTCATCGAAGCCTGGCGGCTGCTGCTGGAAGCCCATCGCCGGCTGGCCAACCAGCTCGACCACGAGCTGACAGCAGAGCACGGCCTCGGCCTCGACTGGTACGACGTCCTCTTTCAGCTCAATCAGGCCGGGGGCAGGCTGCGCATGCACGAACTGTCGGAGGCGACCATGTTCTCCCGCACCGACTGCACCCGGCTGGTGGCCCGTATGGTCGAGGCCGGCCTGGTCGAACGCCAAAAGGCCGCCGAGGACGGCCGGGGGGTCTACGCGGTCCTGGCGCCGGCGGGCAAGAGCGCACTGCGGGAGGCGGCCGGCACCCACTTGGACGGCATCCAGCGCCTATTCGGAGAACATCTCGAGCACCGTGAGATCGACGCCATCAGGTCCGGCCTCGCCAGGATCGTGGCGGCCGCCGGCAACGGGCCAGCATGACGGGGACGCCACCGGCCGGGGCCTCGGGCTCAGCTACGCCGGGGCCATCGGGGCCGGGGGCGGTCCGCCGGGCGCCTCAGATGCCGCCCACGCACACGTATTTGGTCTCGAGGAACTCGTCGAGACCGTAGTGCGACCCTTCCCGGCCGATCCCGGATTCCTTGACGCCGCCGAACGGGTGGCCCTCGGCTGAGATCAGCCCGGTGTTGACTCCGACCATGCCGTACTCGAGGCCCTCACTGACCCTCCAGATGCGGCCGACGTCGCGAGCATAGAAGTACGACGCCAGCCCATAGGGAGTGTCGTTGGCGAGCGCCACCGCTTCGGCTTCGGTCGAGAACCGATACACCGGGGCAACCGGGCCGAAGATCTCCTCCCGGGCGATCCGCATGTCGCTGGTGACCCCGGTGAGCACCGTCACCTCGTAGTACGTCCCTCCCAGCTCGTGACGCTTGCCGCCGGTGAGGGCGCTGGCCCCGCCGGCCAGCGCCTCGCTCACCAGTCCGTCCACCTTGTCGAGCGCCGCCTGATTGACGAGCGGGCCGATGGCGGTGGCATCTTCGATCGAGGGCCCGACCTTCAGCTCGGCCACCTTCTCGGACAGCTTCTTGGTGAACTCGTCGTGCACCGAATCCTGAACGAGGAATCGGTTGGCGCAAATGCAGGTCTGCCCGGCGTTGCGGTACTTCGAAGCGATCGCTCCGTCGACGGCCGCATCGATGTCAGCATCGTCGAAGACAATGAACGGGGCGTTGCCGCCCAGCTCAAGGGAGACGTTCTTCACCGTGCCGGCCGCCTGGGCCATCAGCTGCTTGCCGACCGCGGTGGAGCCGGTGAACGAGATCTTTCGCACGACGGGATTGGTGGTCATCTCCTCCCCCACCGCGGCCGGATGCTTGGTGGTCACGAGGTTGACGACGCCGGCGGGGATCCCGGCCCGCTCGGCCAGGTCGGCAACGGCGAGCGCCGTGAGCGGAGAGTCCTCGGCCGGCTTGACGACCACCGTGCAGCCGGCGGCGAGCGCGGGCGAGACTTTGCGGGTGATCATCGCCAGCGGAAAGTTCCAGGGGGTGATGGCGGCTACCACCCCGACCGGCTGCTTGAGGACCAGAAGCCGTTTGCCGGCGTCATGGGAGGGGACCACCTCGCCGTAGGCTCGCTTGCCTTCCTCGGCGTACCACTCTACGAAGGTGGCTCCGAACCTGACCTCGCCCCGGGACTCCCCGATCGGTTTGCCCATCTCCAGCGTCATGATCGTTGCCAGGTCTTCGGCGTTTTCGAGTAGAAGGGCGTGCCACGCCTTCATGAGGGCAGCCCGCTTCTTGGCGGTGAGTGCCCGCCACCCCGGCAGGGCTCGCTGAGCGGCCTCGATGGCGGCCCGGGTCTCGTTCACGCCGGCGTCTGGCACGGATCCGACCCGGGACCCATCGACCGGATTGAGCACGTCGAACGATCCCCCGGATTCGGCGTCGATCCACTTCCCGTCCACAAAACACTGCGAATGGAGGAGGCCCGGGTCGTGCAAGGTGGTCATCGCTTCTCCTTCTCGAGTCGAGGGGATCGTCACCGCCGGTCGATCCAGGCCCAAAGATTACGGTTTGGCGGCCTGCTATGAGCCGCCGGACCGGTCTAGGGGATGAGCAGCAGCTTGCCGGCCGCCTCGGAAGCCACCACCGTTACCCGGATTGCCTGCATATCGATCACACCGGCGGCTCGCTCGGACGAACACCAGGTCCCGCCCGGCGGCGTGGTACCGAGCCGTCGCCCGTCCGAACCTTTCTTCACCGGCGAGCGTTAGCTCAACATGCTTAGGCTCGGCATCGTGCGTTACGGCATCCTCATCCCGCTACTGGCGCTCGTCACCGTCTCATGCCGGGGCGGGGCGGCCGAGACCACGGCACCATCCACTCCCGCACCGGCGACCACCGAGTCCGGAGGGCGGGTAATCCCGCCCGTTGTGGACGCCGGCTTGCGCAATCAGCTCGGGTTCGAGTTCCCCCCTGCCCCTGCGGTCCCGACCGGGCCGGCGGATCCGACGCTGGCGGCGGAGATCGACCGGCTCTACGCCACGCTCACCGAGGGCATCGACCTCGAAGCGCTGGCGGCCATCGGCGACTCGGGTGACGCTCGGGCTGCCTGGCTGCTGTCGGACCTCTTCCGGTTCATCCGCACCAACCAGACCGTCGACCTGATGGTGGGAGGCTTTGAGCGGCTCACCGGAGCCGACCTCAGCGAGGACCCGGTGTCCGATCGCAGCACGTGGCAATCGATGACGGACCACCTCATCGCCTGGGACCTGCCGGCGCTTCCCGACCAGCGCCGGTGGAAGGGCGAGCTGTTCACCCTGGTCGACCCGCGCTGGGCGCCCTTCTTCGCAGACGAGGACGCAGAGATCGACTGGCGCTTCCTCAGCTGGGGCGGGGTGCTGCTGGACGACCGGGTGCTGGGTGATCAGAGCGGCTGCCCGCTCGGCTGCATTCCCGCGCTCGACGACCCCGCGGTCACCGACGCTGCCGGCGGAGACTGGTACCCGGACGAGGAGATCGTGTTCGGGGTGACGATCAACGGAGAGTCGCGCGCCTACCCCAAGAACATCATGGAGATCCACGAAATGATCAACGACTCGCTCGGGGGGCGGCGAGTGGGGATCCCCTACTGCACTCTGTGTGGATCGGCCCAGGCCTACCTGACCGACAGCGTCCCCGCAGGCGTCACAGTGCCGATCCTCCGGACCTCCGGCCTCCTCACCCGCTCGAACAAGGTGATGTTCGACCTGGAGACCTTCTCGGTGTTCAACACGTTCACCGGCGCCGCCATCTCGGGTCCCCTCCAGGACGAGGGGGTGGTTCTCGAACAGGTTTCGGTCGTGACCTCGACGTGGGGCGAGTGGAAGCTGGCCCACCCCGGCACGACCATCGTCGCCATGGACGGTGGGATCGGCCGGACCTATCCGACCGACCCGCTGCGAGGCCGGGATGACGACGGCCCGATCTTCCCCGTCGGAGACGTCGACGAGCGCCTCCCCACCCAGGAGCAGGTGCTTGGAGTCCTCGCCGGGGACGGGACACCGATCGCCTTTCCCGTCGGCCAGGCCCGCAGCCGACTGGACGCGGGCGGAGCCGTAGAGCTGCTCGGCATCAGCGTGCAACCGGATGGCTCGGGTATCCGGGCCGAACGGGCGGACGGCATCGAGGCCGTCGGCCACCAGGCCTTCTGGTTCGCGTGGAGCCAGTTCTATCCCGAGACCGTCGTGTGGGGCCCGCCGGAAGGAGGCTGAGGCCCGGGAGGCCCTCGCGGGCCTCTGCGCCCCTTCCTCGCTGCCGCTGGCCTATCCCGTCGACCGGCCGTGCTCCCGTGGCGGCGTTGGGTCCGATGGCGGCACCCTATCCTCGGCGCCTCATGCCACACGACGTCGTCATCATCGGCGGCGGGATTGTCGGTCTCGCCACCGGCCGGGCACTGCTCGAGCAGCGGCCGGGCCTCGATCTGCTGGTCCTCGAGAAGGAATCCCGGGTAGGGCGCCACCAGAGTGGGAGAAACAGCGGAGTGCTGCATTCGGGCCTCTACTACCGCCCGGGCTCTCTCAAAGCGGACCTGTGCGTGCGGGGAGCCGAGATGATGGTCGACTTCTGCAAGGAGCACGGCGTTCCGTTCACGCGCAACGGAAAGGTGGTCGTCGCCACCAGCGATCTGGAGCGCCGGCGCCTCGATGAGCTCGAGCGACGGGGACGGGCCAACAACCTCGCCGGGTTGCGCCGCATCGGTGCTGCCGAGCTCCGGGAAGTCGAGCCGCACGCCGCCGGGACGGACGCCCTTCACGTTCCCAGCACGGGGGCGGTCGACTTCGGGGCCGTGACCGAAGCCCTCGCCGCCCAGCTCGCGAGCACGGGGGCCGAAATCGCCGTCAACGCCGGCGTCACCGGCATCGTCGAGGACGGCTCGCGCTGGCGGGTCCAGCACCGGAGCGGCGAGGCGACCGGACGGGTGATCGTCAATTGCGCCGGGCTCTACAGCGACCGGATAGCCCGCCTGATGGGGGTCGACCCCCCGGTTCGGATCGTGCCGTTTCGCGGCGAGTACCTCACGGTGAGGCCGGAGGCGCGTCGCTATGTCCGCGGGTCGATCTACCCCGTGCCCGACCCCGACCTTCCATTCCTCGGCGTGCACCTCACCCGCCGCCCCGACGGAACGGTGGAGGCTGGGCCGAATGCGATCCTGGCGCTGGCCAGGGAGGGCTACGGTTGGAAAACCGTCCGCCCCCGCGAGCTGTGGAACGCCGTCTCGTACGTCGGCACCCGGCGCCTCGCCGCCAGACACTGGCGGAGCGGGCTGCACGAGATGGCGCGTTCGCTGCTCAAGCCGCTGTTCGTGCGCGACGCCAGGCGCCTGGTCCCCGAGTTGCAAGCCTCGGATTTCGAAGGGCGGCACACTGGAGTGCGGGCCCAGGCACTGATGCCGGATGGAAGCCTCGCCGACGACTTCGTCATCGTCTCGGGTGAACGGGCCATCCACGTGCTGAACGCACCTTCCCCGGGTGCCACGGCCTCGCTTGCCATCGGCCAGTCCCTGGCCGGCAAGGTTCTCGAGCTGGTTCCTCCCGGGAGCCGGTGAGGCCGGCCGGCGTCGGGAGAGCCGTCTCGTGCCCGGCGGCCGGCGCGACCACATGCCCCGGGTTGGGAGGCGCCGCCGTCCGCCGTATTGTTCCCCGACTATGAGCGATGAGTGGGGCTTCGAGACCAAGCAGATTCACGTCGGCGGCGACCCAGACCCGACCACCGGGTCGCGGGCGGTGCCGATCTATCAGACGACCTCGTTCGAGTTTCGTGACACCGACCACGCCGCCAACCTGTTCGGCCTGGCCGAGGTCGGCAATATCTACACCCGCATCATGAACCCAACCCAGGGCGCCCTCGAGGCCCGGTTGGCGGCTCTCGAAGGTGGCTGCACCACCGCGATCGGCATCCCCGGGGCGCTGGCATTGGCGTCCGGGCAAGCGGCCGAAACCCTCGCCTTCATGACCCTGTGCGAGGCGGGCGACCACGTCGTGGCGTCGCCGTCGTTGTACGGCGGCACCTACAACCTGCTGCACTACACCCTCCCCAAGCTTGGCGTGACGGTCGACTTCGTCGGCGACCCCCACGACCTGTCGCAGTGGGAAGCCGCCATCCAGGACAACACCAAGGTCCTGTTCGGCGAGGTGCTGCCGAACCCGAAGAACGACGTTTTTGACATCGAAGGCGTTGCCGGGGTCGCCCACGGGCACGGCATCCCGCTCATGGTCGACAACACCGTCCCGACGCCATACCTCATCCGACCCATCGAGTGGGGCGCCGACATCGTCGTCCACAGCCTCACCAAATTCATCGGCGGACACGGCACCTCCATCGGCGGCGCCATCATCGACGGCGGTACGTTCGACTACGGTGCCTCCGGCCGGTTCCCCAATTTCACCGAGCCCGACCCCAGCTACCACGGCCTCGCCTACTGGCCTGCCCTCGGGCACGGGTCGATGATCCTCAAGGCCCGGGTGCAGATGCTGCGGGACATGGGGATGGCGATCTCACCGTTCAACGCCTTCCTGTTCCTGCAGGGTCTCGAGACGCTCAGCCTTCGCATGGAGCGCCACTGGTCGAACGCTCAGCGAGTGGCGGAATACCTCGATGTCCACGATCAGGTCGACTCGGTTCGCTATGCCGGCCTCGCTTCCAGCCCGTGGCACGAGCGCGCCAAGCGCCTCGGCGGCGGCAAGGGATACGGATCGGTGCTCGCTTTCGAGATCAGCGGCGGGCTGGAGGCAGGCAAGCGGTTTGTCGAGGGTCTCACCCTGCACAGCCATGTCGCCAACATCGGCGATGCCCGCAGCCTGGTCATCCATCCTGCCAGCACCACTCATAGCCAGCTCACCGCCAAAGAGCAGGCCGCCAGCGACGTGACCCCCGGCCTGGTACGGCTCAGCGTCGGGCTGGAGTCGATCGAGGACATCCTCGCCGACCTCGATGCCGGCTTCGCCGCTGCCAAGGGCTGACCGCCCCGGCTTCACACCCCTAGCCCAGCAGGCCCGCCGCCTGCCAAAAGCCGGCCACCACCGTCACCAGGAGGGCCACGCCGATGACGTCGAGGGCGATCCCCTTGCCGAATATCTCGCGGGCGGTGAACAGCTCGGTCGAGTAGGCGATCATCGTGGGAGGGGTGCCGACGACGAGGGCGAAGTCGATGGACGAGGCGACCGCCACCACCATCACCATCAACACCGGATCGACACCCAGAACGCCGGCGAGGGGAATGGCAAGCGGCACCAGCATGGCAGCGGTGGCGGTGTTCGAGGCCACGGTGGTGAGAGCGAGCGATAGAACGGCGACTGCCACCAGCCCGGCAAACGACGGCAGATCGGACAGGACGCTCAGCCGGGTCGCCAGCCAGTCGGAGGTTCCGGACTCGGTGAGGAAGAAGCCCAGGGTGAGGCCGCCGCCGAAGGTCAGCAACGAAGCCCACGAGATGCGGCCGAGATCTTCGGGCCGGATCTTGCCGGGGACGGCGAGCGCCACGGCCCCCATGAGGGCGATGATCCCGGTGTCGATGCCGTGAAAGCTCTGTGTCAGCCACAGAGCCATCACACCTGCGAAGACGGCGAGGACGGTGAGCTGATCGGGGTCTAGTCGACCGGCCCGCTCCAGCTCGTCCCGGGCTACCCGGCGCGCCTCGGCGAACGAGCCCGGATCGACCGCCACCCGGCTGCGCCACCAGAGGTAGGCGCCCATGACAGGAAGGAACAACACCACCATCGGAATCCCGTACGCGAACCAGTCGACGAAATCGAGCTGCCGCCCGGCGAAGGTGTCGAGGAACTCGATGGCGAGCGGGTTGGCGGGGGTGCCGATGGCGCTCCCCACACCTCCGATGGTGGCTGAGTAGGCGATGCCGAGCACGGCCGCCTTGCGGAATGGCAGGCCGAGCGGCGCCGACACTGCGATGGCGATTGGGACCAGCACGGCGGTGGAGGCCGTGTTCGACATCCACATGGAGAGAAACGCCGACACCGCCAGCATCGCCCCGAACAGGGTGATGGGGCTGCGACCCGCTCGCGCCACGATCGATATGGCGGCCAGATGGTCCAGCCCAACGCGTTTCATCGCCTCCGCCATCAGGAAGCCCCCGAAGAAGAGGGCAATGATGGGATGAAAGAACGGGGCGAGGGCGTCGGTGCCCGAGGCGGTGTCGGTGACGACCAGCACAATCGGGATGAATAGCGAGGTGACGAATAGCGGCACGGCCTCGGTCACCCACAGCACGACGACCGCGCCCAGCAGCCCCATGACCACCGCCGCATCCACCGGTGGCCGGCGAGCGGCGAGCAACACCCCGGCGTCGCCATCCCACCGCACCATCGGGACGAGCTCGCGTCGCCCGTCGGCCAGCTCGATCTCCACTTCCACCTGATCGAGGCGGGGTTGAACGATCCTGCCCCCCTGTTCCAGGCGCACCTCGGCCCGCACGGTGGAGTCGGCGCTGATGCCGTCGGCAAACAGCACGGTGATCTCCGAGGAATCTGCCGCCGTGCCGGCCACAGTGACCGCCTGTCCAGTGCCGATCTCTATCGCCTGGGTAGCAACGGGTAGGTCGTCGAGTGACACACTGACGGCGGCACCGGTCTCGGGCCACGCCTCGGGGGCGATCAACGCCAGCAGGGCGGCCACCAGCGCCGCCGGGGCCAGCACCCACCAGCGCGGCGCCTTTTCCGGGGCGGGTTCGTAGGGCTCGCGGGGACGGGGCTCGGCCATTGGTTCCAGCAGGATATCTGCGGCACTCGCGGGCGGGACTGCCGGCCGGGCTCGCGTCGATTCCGGGGAGAGGATTCAATCGGTGGAAGCTCCGACGCGGCGAAGCCCCCCTCCGGAGAGGGAGGCTTCGCATGTTCCCCTCGGAATACCTCGCACTGGGCCCCTGGTTAGGCCCCCGCTCCCCCCTCTTCACCGCCGTGGTCTTCGCCCGGAGGCGGGTTCCCATAGCTGGTGAACTCGAAATAGCGCTTCTGTTCGATTGACTTGACCTTGACCTGGAAGCTCTGGCCGTAGGGTGCCTCCGGGAAATCGACCCGCAGCTCGAACTGACCGTCCTCGTTCGCATAGGTCTCGGCCGAGCCGTACTCGGACCACACCAGCACGTGAGCGCCCGGCTTGGTCTCGCCCCAGAAGACGTCGTAGGGGAGCTCGGCCTCGCACACTCCGTACACCTGATGGGCGACCAGCTCGTAGGCCGTCTCGTCCACCTTGGGCTTGTCCTCGGTGGGCGCGTCTTCCTTGGGCTTGTCGGCCACGATGCGGGTAACGGTGACTTTGGCTTCGGCGTACCCGCCCTCGGATTCGGCATGGAACTTGGCGGTTTGCGTCCCCGGCTCGAGGAACAGAACGATCCGCCATGCGCCCTTCTCGTCGACGTCGGCTTCCCACTTGCCGGCAAACACCCGGGTGCCCGGGGTGACCTCGCCTTCGAATACCATCTTCTCGTCGTCCACCTTGGCCCCGTCGGACGGGTACAGGATGACGAGCTCCGGCGGGGCCGGCTTGGCGTGGTCGTCGTCGGCAGGCTCGTCCTTGACCGGCTCGTCCGTGACAGGCTCGTCCTCCACGTCGTCCGTGACAGGCTCGTCCTTGACCGGCTCGTCCGTGACAGGCTCGTCCGTGACAGGCTCGTCCTTCACCTCATCCTTGGCGGGCTCGTCCGTGACAGGCTTGTCCTTGACAGGCTCGTCACGTTCGATCCGATCGAGGAAGTCGTCGTCAAGGTCCGGAAACCCGGCCTCGAGGCTGTCGGCAGTAGTGGCGTCGGTTCCGGCATCAATGAACGGAACCCCGCCGGCCGCAAAGGCCAGCCCACCGAGGCTCAGTACCAGCGCAAATGATGTGAGCATCACGATCCACGGGCGTCGCATCTTCGTATCTCTCCAGTTTCTCTCGCTTGTTGGCTGTAACGGCGGAACGCGAAATTCCTGGAGGGGGCATTCCGACCCATTTCGGTGGCGCGGCCTATCCCGGTCGACCTTCTAGATTGGCACCATGCGATCGACCCGCCCGCTGATACCGGCCCCGCTGCTCCGGCCTGCGTACCGCCTGTACGAGGCCCGTCTGCTCCAGAAGATCGATCAGGCCCGCTTCCCGCAGCACATCGCCGTCATCCTCGATGGCCACCGCCGCTATGCCCGCAGCGAAGGGTTCACCGACTACCGGGACAGCTATCGCGCCGGGATGGGCAAGTTCGAAGAGTTCCTGGCATGGGCCAGCGATCTCAACATTGAAGCGGTCACGGGCTGGCTGCTCTCCACCGAGAACCTCAAACGCCCGGCCGGGGAATTGGATCCCCTCTTCGAAGTCTTCATCGAGTTCTTCGACCGGCTGCCCGAGCGGGCCAACGCGCTCGGCTATCGGCTCCGGTTC
>JBFKDW010000025.1:0-35329 GCA_041619515.1 Acidimicrobiia bacterium | reverse complement strand
TGATCACCGCCCCCGCCGGCTCCCCCGACAAGGAGAACGTCATCCCATCAGCCGGGCTATCCGGATCAGACCCAGTCGCAGTAAACCCAATCAGCGTCCCCTCATCCCCCGACACATCACCCACCGGATCCAACACCGGCGGCCCGTTGGCGTCGGCCACCGCCCAGGTGAAGGTGTCGGTTGCACTGAGGTTGGGCGTCCCGTCGTCGGTCACGGTGATCACCGTCGAGTAGGGAGATCCCACTGCGGCGGCGAACGATATCGTTCCCGAGATGTGCCCCGAGTCGGGATCGATGCTGAGCCCGGGCGGGAGGCCGTCCGCGGAGTACAGCAAGGCATCGAAGTCGGGATCGGAGGCTCCCGCGGCCAGGCTGATGAGGGTGCCCTCCGTGTCGGCCCGGTCCGGCAAGTCGGTGTCGAAGACAGGCGCCTGGTTGGTGCTGAGGACACAGGCCACCGCCGAGTACGGGATGAGGTCGTCGACGGGTCGTGCCGGCTCAGCACCGTTCACCTCGAACAGGTTTCCGCCACTCGATAGTCCCCAGAGATTCCCAGCGGAGTCGAAGCTGAGGTCGATGGCTTCCGACGAATTGAGCACGTCGAGTGCGTCTCCGGTTGCCTTGTCGATGGAGTGCAGCTTCCACTGGCTTATGCCATCGTTTCCCATGGCCCACATCTGGCCGCCGGGGTCCACGACGACCCCGTAAAAGTCCGTCTGCGCCGACATGTCGGAGATGATTTCGACGTAGCCCGCTCCCGGCCCGAACGCGTCGGGAATCGAGCCACCGGTGGCCGGATCGACCTGGAAGAGGAGATCGGGCGTGCCGGGCTCGCGTTGCACGCCGAACAAGGACCCGTCGGTAGGGTCGAATCCCAGCGCGACGACGTTGTTGAAGTTTCGAGCACCCAGCGGGCCCGGCTGTGATCCGAAGCTGCCGACCGTGTTCGGCGCTGCGGTTCCCGTATCAACGGTCGCGAGCTCGTTCCCCGACCTGGCCACGAACAGGGTGCCGGTCGATGGCTGCAGGGCCGCCGAATTCAGATTGACCCCGCCGATCGACCCTATAGTGCTTTCGTTGGTAGCCGGGTCGACGTCGCTCAGATCGGTGATTCCGAGCGCTGTTTGTACCGGGGCGCCGATGAGATAGCAGCTCCCGCTCGCCGCCGCGGCCGGCGCTGAGTGGGGCTCGAGGAGCAGCAGCGGCAGCAGCAGCGCCAGGATCGCGATGCGAGCCGCCGATCGACCAGATCCGCTCCGGGGCCCATGACGGCGAGGCTCGGCCTGCCGGCGAGCAGGGAACCCGACGGGGATCCGGCCCTCCGTGGGCTCGAGGTCACTCATTGGCCTGCGCGAGCATCACCGGCCGCAGGCGGGAGAGGCCACTCCTCCTCGAGGTTGAAGTCGGCATGGACCACCGACCCCACCGCCGCGGCAGTCGGGAGCGTCACGACGAACCGGGTCCACCCCTCGGCCCTCTCGTAGCGGACACTGCCCTTCATCCCATGGGCAAGAATTCGCACGGCCGCCAGCCCCATGCCCAGGGTGCCTTTGGTGAGCGGCGCCTCACCCTGATGGAAGAACTCGGCAAACAGGCGAGCTTCCTCCGCCGGATCCACCCCCGGCCCATCATCGGCCACAACGATCTCGGCCGTGGCGCCCCGCTCTTGCCATGTGATCCTGATGTTCGGGCCCCCATGGCGCTCGGCGTTGGAAACGAGGTTGCGGACGACCTGGCGGAATCGGATCCGATCGAACCAGGCCTCGAGCGGCGGCCCAGCCAGATCGATCGCGACGCCACGCTCAGTCATCGGCGATACGCACTCTCGAAGCTCGGTTTGCAGGTCATAGGCGTCGAACTGATAGGCCAGGACATGACCTTCCGCCCGGGCAATCGTGAGGATGTCCTCGATCATCCGGCCCAGTTCGCCGGCCTCATGGTTGATGAATCCGATCAGCTCCATCGACGATTCGGGGTCGACGAGACCCTGGTCCAGCAGCAACTCACTGAAGCCGAAGATGCTTGTGAGGGGTGTCCGCAGCTCGTGGGAGATGTTGCCGATGAGCTCGTCCTTCGACCGGGAGATCTCTTGTTCTGCTGCGATACGAGCATCGAGTTCGACCTCGGCCACGTGTACCTGTTGCTTGGCGAGCTGCCGGTACGCCAGGATCGCCGCGATCGGGACGATCAGGGCGATCAAGAACGCCACCATGCTGCCGGTTCGACCCACCAGCCCCTCGGCGGCCTCGACGTTCGAGCGAGCCGAGTCACGCACCGCGCCGAGCTGGTCGCGCAGCGTCTCGAAGGCCGGCAATCTCTCCAGCAACAGGTCGCCGGCCGACGCGACCTCTCCTCGATCCAATGCCGTCACCACCGAGGCACCCGCAGTCACCGTCGCATCGATCGCCCTCTCCAGGCCGCCCGACCCGGCGGGCAGCACCTCGAGCATCGCATGACCTTGCTCACTGAGATGGTCGAGGCTGCGACGAGCTTCGTCGACCGCGGCTGTCGCCGTCTGAGCGTCGGCCACGGCCAGCAATTCGTCCTCCCTCAGCAGCACCGCCTGGTTGAGGGTCTTGACGGCGATCTCGTTGGCGGCCAGCGTCAGCTCGGCTTCGTCGAGGACGATGGCATCGTCGACGATCTGGCGGGCCACGAAGGAGGTGGAGAGCAGCACCGCTCCGACGGCGAGCGAAAGGAGCGCTGCGACCACTCCGCCGACGATTGCGACTTGCGTTCGTGCACCGAATCGTGCACTCAGGGGACCGGATGCCATGGCAAGAAGATCGGCACCTCAGGACGATCGATTCAGCCGTAATGTCGGAAACGAGTGGAACGTACCAACGCGACGGGGCGATCGTCGCCCCCGTCTCGCCGACGGTGGTGACCGTCGTTGGCGACGACCTCGTCAGCCCTCGTCGCCGTCGCCGCCTGCTCCGAGCGAGGCGAGCCACTCAGCCGGATTAGCCGGAAGCTCCTCTCCCCCTTCCCCGACCTCGGAGACACCGTCGCCGAAGAGATCGCCCGGCGTCATCACCGTGGCGTTGGGCAACAGCGGCTGCACTATCTGATACTCGTCGGCGCCGGTCCCGGCCGGGATCAGCTTGCCGATGATGACGTTCTCCTTGAGCCCGCGCAGGAAGTCGGACTTCGACTGCAGCGCGGCCTCGGTCAGCACCCTCGTGGTCTCCTGGAACGAGGCTGCGGACAGCCACGAATCGGTGGCGAGAGACGCCTTCGTGATGCCCATCAGCTCGGGACGCCCCTCGGCGGGTGCCTTCTTGTCGGCCACCAGTCCGCGGTTCACCTCGAGGAAGAGGCGGTCGTCGACCAGCTCGGCCGGCAGGAACTCCGAGTCGCCGGGGGAAACCACCCGCACCTTGCGGAGCATCTGACGCACGATCATCTCGATGTGCTTGTCATGGATGTCGACGCCCTGGCTGCGGTACACCTCCTGGACCTGGTTCACCAGATACCGCTGAGCTGCCCGCACACCCTGGACTTCCAGCACCTCCTTGGGATCGAGCGGACCTTCGGTGAGCTGGGTGCCCGGCTCGACGATGTCGCCCTCGGAAACTCGCAGGCGGGCGCGGCGAGGGAGGGTGTACTCGGCCTCCTCGTCCTTGCCGACGATCACAATCGACCGCCCGCCCTCCTCGTTCTGCACGATCTTGACCGCACCGCCTTCCGAAGCCAGCAGCGCCTTGCCCTTCGGGGTCCGGGCCTCGAACAGCTCGACGACACGCGGCAGGCCGTGCGTGATGTCCTCACCAGCGACGCCACCGGTATGGAAGGTGCGCATCGTGAGCTGGGTACCGGGCTCACCGATGGACTGGGCGGCGACGATTCCGACCGCCTCGCCCATCTCCACCGGCAGGCCGGTGGCCAAAGACTGCCCGTAGCAGGTACCACAGATCCCGTAGCGGGTGGCGCAGGTGAGGACGGACCGGCAACGCACAGACTCCACCTCGGATGCGTTCTCCAACGCCGTCAACTCGAGCTTGCCGAGCAAGGTCCCGGCCTTGAGGGTCTGGCCTTCCGCCGTCTTGACGAGCTTGCGGTCGACCCTGACATCCTCGGCCAGGATACGGCTGAACAGCCGGCTGCGCAGGTTGCGGATGACTTGATCGTTCTCCCGGATGACTATCTGGATGCCACGGTCGGTCTCGCAATCTCCCTCTCGCACGATCACTTCCTGGCTGACGTCGACAAGACGCCGGGTGAGATACCCGGAGTCGGCGGTGCGCAGCGCCGTGTCCGCCAGCCCCTTTCGGGCTCCGTGCGTAGAGATGAAGTACTCGAGAACCGACAGCCCCTCCCGGAAGTTGGAGATGATCGGGCGGGGAATGATGTCCCCGCGCGGATTGGCAACCAGGCCGCGCATGCCGGCGATCTGACGCACCTGCATGATGTTTCCTCGCGCGCCGGATCGCACCATCATGTCGATCGGGTTGAACCGGTGCGACTTCATGGTTGCTTCCATCGCATCCTTGACGCGATCGGTTGCCTCGGTCCAGATTTCGATCAGCTCCTGGCGGCGCTCGTCATCGGTGATGACACCCTGCTGGTAGAGCTGCTCGACCTTCTCGGCCCGGACCTCGAAGTCCGCGAGTATCTGGCTCTTCTCCGGCGGAGTCTTCACGTCGTCGAGCGCGATGGTGAGCCCTGCTTGAGTGGCAAAGGTGAACCCGAGATCCTTGATGCGGTCGAGGGTGTTCTGCACAATCGCTTTGTCGAAGTGATCGATGATCTCCTCCACCAGCGTGCGGATGTCACTCTTGAGGATGGGGGCGTCGACATACGGAAAATCGGTTGGCAGCGCCTGATTGACCAGTGCCCGGCCCAGCGTGGTTTCGGTCAACGCGCTGCCGTCGACCGGCTCGGGAGTGAACAGGTGCCCGATCCGGTCCTTGAGTGACTCGTGCAGCTCGGGATCGCCGGCCAGGTCGCCGAGGCGAAGCTTGATCGGGGCGTGCAGATCCAGCTCGCCCAGGTCGTAGGCCATCCGCGCCTCGTCCAGGTCCACGAAGATGCGCCCGGCGCCCTCGCCATCCTCCACCTTCTCCGACAGGTAGTAGACGCCGATCACCATGTCCTGGGACGGGGTGACGATGGGGCGGCCGCTGGCGGGTGATCGAACGTTGTTGGTGGACAACATGAGCACGCGTGCTTCGGCCTGAGCCTCCGCCGACAACGGCAAATGCACGGCCATCTGGTCACCGTCGAAGTCGGCGTTGAACGCCTCGCATACCAGCGGGTGAATCTGAATCGCCTTGCCCTCTACCAGAATCGGCTCGAAGGCCTGAATGCCGAGCCGGTGCAGGGTCGGTGCCCGGTTGAGCAGCACAGGATGCTCCTGTATCACCTCGGCGAGCACGTCCCACACCTGGGGGCGGGCCCGTTCGACCATCCGCTTGGCAGATTTGATGTTCTGGGCCAAATCCTGATCGACCAGCCGCTTCATCACGAAGGGCTTGAACAGCTCCAGGGCCATCTTCTTCGGAAGCCCACACTGGTGCAGCTTGAGCTGAGGGCCGACCACGATGACCGATCGGCCCGAGTAGTCGACGCGCTTTCCGAGCAGGTTCTGGCGGAACCTTCCCTGCTTGCCCTTGAGCATGTCGGACAGCGATTTGAGGGGCCGGTTGCCCGGGCCGGTCACGGCCCGGCCGCGCCTGCCGTTGTCGAACAGGGCGTCGACGGCCTCCTGCAGCATGCGCTTCTCGTTGTTGACGATGATCTCGGGCGCGCCGAGGTCGAGAAGCCGCTTGAGCCTGTTGTTGCGGTTGATGACCCGGCGATAGAGATCGTTCAAGTCGCTGGTGGCGAACCGCCCACCGTCGAGCTGCACCATGGGGCGCAGGTCAGGCGGGATGACCGGGACGGCCTCCAGCACCATCGAATCGGGGGCGTTCCTGCCTTCCGCAAACGGAGTCACCACCTTGAGGCGCTTAGTGGCGCGCTGGCGGCGCTGGGCAGATTTGGCCTCGAGGTCTTCCCGCAGTTGCACGATCTCAGCGTCGAGATCGATGCGACCGAGGAGGTCCTTGACGGCCTCGGCGCCCATTCCGCCCGTGTAGTACGCCTCGTACCGGTCCACTATCTCGCGCCACAGGGCCTCAGATTCGACGATGGTCTTGGATTTCATGGTGCGGAACGTGTCGAACGCCTCCTCGACCAGCTCCTTCTCGTTTTCCGACCGCTCGCGCCGGTCTTTGATCTCCTTCTCGACCTCACGCCGGCGGGCATTGACCTCCTGAGTGCTCGCACCGCCCTCCTCCATCTGGGCCAGCTCTTGCTCGAGGCGCTCGAGACGGCCCGCCTCCCACTCTTCGAACTCGACGCCGATGGCTTCGAGCTCGTGGCGCATCGCCTCCTCCAGCTCGGTGACATCCTTCTGTCGCTTGTCGTCGTCGACCGAGGTGACCAGATACGCGGCGAAGTAGATGATCTTCTCGAGCTCCTTCGGGGACATATCCAGCAGGTATCCGAGGCGGCTCGGCACGCCCTTGAAATACCAGATGTGGGTGACCGGAGCAGCCAACTCGATGTGGCCCATCCGCTCACGACGAACCTTGGACCGGGTCACCTCGACACCGCACCGTTCACACACCACTCCGCGGAAGCGGACCCGCTTGTACTTGCCGCAGTAGCACTCCCAATCGCGCGACGGCCCGAAGATGCGCTCGTCGAACAGGCCGTCCTTCTCGGGCTTGAGGGTCCGATAGTTGATGGTTTCGGGCTTCTTGACCTCCCCGAAGGACCAGGCGCGGATCTCGTCGGCGCTGGCCAGGCTTATCTTGAGCTCATCGAACAGTTGTGGCACGCGGGTCCCCTTGTCTCAATTCCATCTCATGTGTATGTAGATCTCTCAGCCGCCGCCGGTGTGGGCGGCTGCTGTGGTCGGTGCAGATTGCTATGCCTCAGTCCGTTCCGGACGCGAGATATCGATTCCCAGCGACTCGGCGGTGCGGAACACGTCCTCGTCCAACTCCTTGAGCTGTACTTCCTCGCCGGCCGAGAGCATCTCGACGTTGAGGCAGAGCGATTGCATTTCCTTCACCAGTACCTTGAAACTCTCCGGTATTCCCGGCTCCGGGATGTTCTCGCCCTTGACGATCGCCTCGTACACCTTGACGCGCCCGTTGACATCGTCGGACTTGATGGTGAGCAATTCCTGCAGGGCATAGGCGGCTCCATAGGCCTCGAGCGCCCATACCTCCATCTCCCCGAAGCGCTGGCCACCGAACTGCGCCTTGCCGCCGAGAGGCTGCTGGGTGATCATCGAGTATGGGCCGGTTGAGCGGGCGTGGATCTTGTCGTCGACCAGGTGGAGGAGCTTCAACACGTAGAGGTAGCCGACCGTGACCGGCTGGTCGAAGGCCTTGCCGTCGCGCCCGTCGATGAGACGAGCCTTTCCGTCGGCGTCGACCAGCCTCAACCCGTCTTTGTTCTCGAGCGAGTTCTGCAGCAGCTCGGCGATCTCCTCCTCGCGTGCGCCATCGAACACCGGGGTTGCCACCCGCTGCCAGGCGCTCGCACCACCGCTGGCGGGGCTGCCGGCCTTGAACGGCCGCCAACCCTGCGCTGCCGCCCATCCGAGATGAGTCTCCAGGACCTGGCCGAGGTTCATACGCGAGGGAACCCCGAGCGGTGACAGCACGATGTCCACCGGGGTCCCATCGGCCAGGAAGGGCATGTCTTCCTCCGGAAGGATCTTGGCGATCACGCCTTTGTTGCCGTGCCGTCCGGCCAGCTTGTCTCCCTCGGAGATCTTGCGCTGCTGGCCGACGTACACCCGGACGAGCTCGTTCATGCCGGGGGGCAAGTCGTCGCCGGCGTCACGGCTGAACACCTTGACGTCGATGACCTTGCCGCCTTCTCCGTGGGGAATTTTGAGCGAGGTGTCGCGCACCTCACGCGCCTTCTCCCCGAAGATGGCCCGCAACAGGCGCTCCTCAGGAGTCAGCTCGGTCTCACCTTTCGGGGTCACCTTGCCGACCAGGTAGTCGCCCGGGCCGACCTCGGCGCCCACCCGGATGATGCCTTCATCGTCCAGGTCGCGCAGCACCTCTTCGGCGACATTGGGAATGTCGCGAGTGATCTCTTCCGCACCCAGCTTGGTGTCGCGGGCTTCGATCTCGTACTCCTCGATGTGGATCGAGGTGAGGACATCGTCCTTCACGAGACGTTCGGACAGGACGATGGCATCCTCGTAGTTGTGTCCCTTCCACGGCATGAACGCCACGAGCAGGTTCTTGCCGAGGGCGAGCTCTCCTGCGTCGGTGGAGGGGCCGTCCGCCAGCACATCGCCCGCTTTGACCCTGTCGCCTTCTGACACGAGCGGCTTCTGGTTCAGGTTCGTCCCCTGGTTGGACCGCTCGAACTTCTTGAGCCGGTAGGTCTTCTTGCGATTGTTGGAGCTTTCCTTGACGACGATGCGGTCACCGTCGATCTCTACCACCTCACCGGCCTCTTCGGCGACGACCATGTCACCGGAGTCATAGGCGGCGCGGGGCTCGACACCGGTGCCGACCAGCGGGGCCTCTGCTTTGAGAAGCGGCACGGCCTGGCGCATCATGTTCGATCCCATGAGGGCCCGGTTGGCGTCGTCGTGCTCGAGAAATGGGATGAGGGCGGTCGCAACCGAGACGATCTGCTTGGGAGAGACGTCCATGTAATCGACCTCTTTCGGGCTCACGTAGTCGATCTCGCCGCCGGTCTTGCGGACCAGCACCCTGGGGTTGGCGAAGTCCCCGTTCTCCTTGAGCGGCGCGTTCGCCTGGGCGATCACAAAGCTCTCTTCCTCGGAAGCGGTGAGGTATTCGACGTTCTTGGTGACCGTGCCCTTGTCGACCCGCCGGTACGGCGTCTCGATGAACCCGAAGCGGTTGACCTTGGCGTAGGTGGCAAGCGAGCCGATCAGCCCGATGTTGGGACCCTCCGGCGTCTCGATGGGACACATCCGCCCGTAATGGGAAGGATGGACGTCGCGGACCTCGAAGCCGGCTCGCTCGCGGGAGAGACCTCCGGGGCCGAGCGCCGACAGGCGACGGCGGTGGGTGAGCCCCGCCAGTGGGTTGGGCTGGTCCATGAACTGGCTCAACTGGCTGGTCCCGAAGAATTCCTTGATCGACGCCACCACCGGGCGGATATTGATGAGGCTCTGCGGGGTGATGACCTCCGGATCCTGAGTTGTCATGCGCTCGCGAACCACACGCTCGAGGCGGGTCAGGCCGACCCGGACCTGGTTCTGGATGAGCTCACCGACGGTGCGAATGCGCCGGTTGCCGAAATGGTCGATGTCGTCGGTTCGGTAGCCCTCGCGCCCCTCATGCAGGGCAACGATGTAGCGGATTGTGTCGAGCATGTCGTCGCGCGAGAGCAGGCCGTGCTGCTCGCTCACGTACTGCTTGGAGTCGAGCACCTTGCGGCCGAACTTGCCCGACAGCTTGTACCGCCCCACCCGGGTGAGGTCGTAGCGCTTCGGGTTGTAGAACAGGGTGTTGATGAGGCCGCGGGCGGACTCGACCGTCGTCAGCTCGCCGGGACGGAGCTTGCGGTACAAGTCGAGCAGCGCCTCGTCACGGTCTTGCGTGGTGTCTTTCTCGAGCGTGTTCTTGATCGACTGAGCGCCGTCGAAGAGCTCGAGGATCTCTTCGTCACTCTCGCCGATCTCGAGGGCTCGCAAGAAGGTGGTGACGAGCTGGCGGCGCTTGCGGTCGACCCGCACTCCAACCGTGTCCTTCTTGTCGGTGTCGAACTCCAGCCAGGCGCCGCGGCCCGGGATCACTTTGGCGGTGTAGAGGTCCTTGTCCGAGGTCTTGTCGACCACCTGGTCGAAGTACACCCCTGGCGAGCGCACCAGCTGGCTGACGACGACGCGCTCGGTGCCGTTGACGATGAACGTGCCGTTGGCGGTCATGATCGGGAAATCGCCCAGGAACACCTGCTGCTCTTTGATCTCGCCGGTCTGGCGATTCATGAATCGGGCCGTCACGAAGAGAGGACGCGAGTAGTTGGAATCGCGCTCTTTGGCCTCTTCGATGGTGAGGGTGGGATCTGCGAACCAGTGATCGGTCAGATCGAGGGCGAGACTGCCGGTGAAGTCTTCGATCGGAAATACTTCATCGAACAGCTCCTGGAGGCCCGTTTCCAGGAACCAGTTGAAGCTTTCGTGTTGGGTGGCCAGCAGGTCGGGAAGAGGCTGGACTTCGGGGATCTTGGCAAAGGACAAACGCTGGGCGACACGCGCAGGGGCCAAGGCGGGTTCCTCCTAAAAAGGGCGGCATGGGACGGCGAACGGCAAGCGTATCACACGTGCGAAGATAAACAAACCTACGCGTCTCACGTGCTAAGGGAGACCTCGACCTGTCGGGAAGTCAGCTCAGTTGTCCTGCGTGCAACATACCGTGCGTGGGCGAGAGGGTCAAGCGATACCTGCGAGGTGATGGCACGGGCTCGAACCACCCCCGCCGCGGCGGTGGCACCCCCTCCCTGAGGGGAGAGGATCGGGAGGGATCACTCCCGGCCCCAGCCACCACCGCCCGGGGTTCTGACGAGAAGCCGGTCCCCCGGCCCGACCTCGACGGTGACCTTGCCGGGGAGGCGTTCAGGCGACCCCCCCTTGCGGATCAGCCAGTCCTCTCCCTGCTTGCCGGGGCGGCCGCCGGCCAGGCCCCAGGGAGGAAGGATGCGACGCTCTCCCATCAACGACAGCGTTGCCGCGGCCTCGAACTCGATCTCCCGATCGATGCCCTCGCCACCGGGATGCCGGCCCGGTCCGCCGCTTCCCCGGCGCAGCGCGTAGCGGAGCACGCGCAGCGGATAATGCGACTCCAGCGACTCGATGGGGGTGTTCTTCGTGTTCGTCATGCCGGTGTGGATTCCCGACTGGCCCGGCCCGCCGGGGTGGCCGCCCTGGCCGCCGGCCAGAGTCTCGTAGTAGGCGAAATCGTCGTTGCCGATCAAGATGTTGTTCATCGTTCCCTGCCCGGCTGCGGGCACCCGGCCCGGGGCGGCCTCCGCCAGGGCGCCGAGCAGGACATCGGCAATCCGCTGGCTGGTCTCCACATTCCCGGCTGCAACCGCGGCCGGTGGGTTGGCGTTGACGATGGATCCGGCCGGTGCCGTCAGCGTGAGAGGCCGGTAGCAGCCCCCATTGGCGGGGATGGTGGGGTCGGTGGCCACCCGGACTGCGTAGTAGAGACAAGAGCGGGTAACTGCTTCAACCGCATTGATGTTGCCGGCGACCTGGGCCGCCGATCCGGTGAAGTCGGCGTGAAGACGGTCGCCATCGATGGTGATCGCGACCCGAATCGGCACCAGACCCGGGTCTGCCTCCATGAAGTCCGTGAAGCGGTATATCCCGTCCGGCAGGCTGAGTAGAGCGGCCCGCATTCGCCGCTCGCCGTAATCGAGCAGCGCCGCAGTGACGGTGGCGAACGTGCCGGCCCCGCCCCCGGCCTCCGCCAGGCTCAGCACACGCCGGGCACCGGCCTCGTTGGCTCCCAGCTGGGCCGACAGGTCGCCGAGACGCTCGGCCGGAGTCCTGGTGGCCTCGAGAAACGGTTCGATGAAATCCGCCAGCCACTCGCCCGCCTCGACCGCCCGCATCGGCGCCACCCGGTGGCCTTCCTGGTCGATGGTCGACGCATGGGCCGGCATCGATCCCGGAGCTTCCCCACCTACATCGGCGTGGTGGGCGCGGTTGGCCACCCAGGCCACGAGGGCCCCGCCGGAAAAAACGGGCCGCACCAGGGTGAGGTCGTTCAGGTGGGTCCCTCCGGCGAACGGATCGTTGACGGCGTACTGGGCACCGGGCTCGATGTCGGTGCCGAAGCAATCCAGCACGGCAGCCACCGACGCCGGCATCGAGCCGAGATGCACCGGGATGTGCTCTGCTTGAGCCAGCATCTCGCCCGAGGAGACAAACACCGCCGCCGAACAGTCGGCCCGCTCCTTGATGTTCGGCGAGTAGGCGGTGCGCCGCAGCACGACGCCCATCTCGTCGGCGATCTGAGCCAACCGGTTGCGGTTTACCTCGAGGGTGATCGGGTCGGCGGTCACCACTCCACCACCAGGGCACCGCTGTCGTGGACAATCGCCCGCTCGCCGACCTGCAGGAACGTCGTCGCCTCCGGCTCCTCGATGACCGCAGGGCCGACCACCTCCGCTCCCGGGCGCAGGCCGGGGCGCCACCAGACGCCTGCCGGGATGCTCGACCCTCCGGTCACGACCTGGCGGGTGCCCCGCCCGGGTGGTCCCGCCGGGCTGATCGCGGGGAGCTCCGACCAGCTGAGGGCGGCGCGACCGGTCACCTCCACCCGGACCGTGACCGCCTCGACGTCATCTTCCGGACGGTCGAAGCCATTGCGCTCGGCGTGGAGACGATGAAATCTCCTGCTGAGGGTGTCCCAGCCCTCCCCCGGGGCGTAGTCGACGGTCAGCTCGTGGGATTGACCTGCGTACCGGGCATCCACCGCCGTCCGGGTTTCGATCGGCTCGACGCCGTCGGCGCGCAGCCGCTCTTCAGCCCGGCGGCCGAGGGCCTGCAGCTCGGAGTCGAGCCCGGCAGCATCGGTCGTCATCAGGGTATGAGACCAATCCTGCCGGGGCGGGCTCAACAGAAGCCCGAGCGCCGAGAAGACGCCGGCGTGGAGAGGAATGAGCATCCCGGCCATGTCGAGCCGGCGGGCGAGGGCACTCCCGTGGAGACCGCCTGCTCCGCCGAAGGCCACCAGCGCAGCCCGGCGGGGGTCTGCGCCCTGCTCTATCGAAACCCGCCGCAGGGCGCCGGTCATCACTTCCTCGACCACCTCGACCATCCCGGCGGCAGCCGCGCCGGAGTCGAGGCCGACACGGTCACCGAGGCGGGTGAGCGCGGCGCCGGCTGCCTCCGGCTGGAGTACGAGGTCGTTGCCAAACCGCGCCCTCCGATCGATTCGGCCCAGGCGGATGTTGGCATCGGTGACGGCCGGCTCCTCACCACCATGCCCGTAAGCGGCAGGGCCGGGACGGGCGCCCGCGCTGCGCGGGCCCACCCGCAGTGCCCCGCCCGGATCGACCCAACCCACGCTGCCCCCGCCGGCCCCAACGGTGTGGATGGCAACAGACGGGAGCCGGCACGGATACCCGGCGATGTCACGCTCGTACGACAGCTCGGGGCGCCCGGCATCTATCCGGCACACGTCGGTCGACGTCCCGCCCATGTCGAAGGAGATGAGGTGGTCGTAGCCGAGGGCGCCGCCGAGCTCGGTCGCAGCCACCACCCCTCCCGCCGGTCCCGACAGCAATGCCGAAGCCGGATGGCGGGCTGCACGGTCGGGAGAGATCAGACCACCCGAGGACCGCATCACGAGAATCTGCTCAGGGAGACCGGCGCCGGGACTCACCGCAGCCAACCGGGTCAGATACCGGGCCATGACCGGCATCACGTAGGCGTTGAGCACCGTGGTCGAGGCACGCTCGAACTCCCGGAACTCGGGCGCAACCTCGCTGGACAAGGACACCGACATGTGCGGCCAGCGGGCGCGAATGGCGTCCCGCGCCGCCGCTTCTGAGGCGGCGTCGCGATAGCCGTAGAGCAAGGAGACGGCAACCGACTCCACCCCGGCAAGATCTGCTTCGTCGAGGACGTCCAGCGCAATCCGAAGATCGCGTGCTACCAGGGGAACGGCCCTACCCACCGACGGGTCATAGAGCGAAGGACGATCCTGCCGGCCGATCTCGACGACGTCTTCGAACCCGGCGCTGGTGACGAGCGCGGTGCGAGCTCCGGTGCGTTCGAGGAGGGCATTGGTGGCAACGGTGGTGCCGTGGAGAAAACGGTCGGCGGCCGACCCGACGGCACTCGCTCCGGCGACGACGCCCCGGCTCTGATCGCCGGGGGTACTCGCAACCTTGGCGGTCGTCAATGTCTGCCCATCCCAGGCGACGACGTCGGTGAAGGTGCCTCCGACGTCTACTGCCAGCGTTCGGCTCATAGAGTCTTGCGGTAGATGGGCCGGCGCGGTTTGCGTCTGGCGACCTCTTCGAACCCGGCGGCGATGAACATCGACTCGAGACCGTGCCAGGCGTCGGCGTCGTGCATCCTGCCGTCGGGGACCACCGGGTATCCCTCCAGGACCTCTGCCCCCAGCTGCCGGGCCCGTTCCTCCACTCCCGCCAGGAGCGCGCTGGCCACCCCCCGGCCGCGATGTGATTTCCGTACGACGAAACAGGAAGCGGACCACACCGCGGCGTCGTCAACCGGCCTGGTCACCGGCGAGCGGCTCAAACGCCCGTACTCGGCGCGCGGGGCGAGGGCCGCCCAGCCGACTGCGAGATCACCCTCGTAGGCGAGGATTCCGAACTCGTGGCCCTCTGCCAGCTTCGCCTGCAACGCCATGCGGTTCGGCTCGTAGTTGTTGGCCTCGAACTCGGCGTTCGTCTGCCGATTCCACATGCACCAGCATCCGGACCAGCCGCCGCGCGAGCCGAAAAGGTCTTCCAGGTCGGCGAAGTTGTCGGCGGCCGGCTCCATGCGGTACTTCACGAGCCCGAGGCTACCGGACCGCGATCGCGGGCCGTGCACCGGGGTCGGCCGGATACCGGGCCGGCTCGGACCTCGGCCCTGGGCGCCTGGTTTATCCTCGCCCGGTGAACATCATGCTCCTCGGCGGCGGCGGCCGCGAACACGCCATCGGCTGGAAGCTGGCGCAAAGCCCTCTCCTCGAAACGCTCGTCTCAGTTCCCGGCAATCCGGGGCTGTCGAAAATCGGCGCCACGGCATCCATCGACCCTGCCGATCCCCGGGCAGTCGTCGACCTGGCGAAGGCGGCGTCGATTGACCTGGTGGTGGTCGGACCGGAGGCTCCGCTGGCCGCCGGGGTCGCCGATGCCCTGGCGGATGCTTCACTGGCGGTGTTCGGCCCGGCACAGGCAGCGGCCCGCCTCGAAACCTCCAAGACCTTCGCCAAGCAGATGATGGGCCGGGCGGGGGTGCCGACGGGCGGCTCGGAGAGCTTCACCGACGCCGAGACGGCCCTCGACTACCTCACGTCGTCCGAGGCGCCCTATGTGGTGAAGGCCGACGGCCTGGCCGCCGGCAAGGGCGTACTGGTAACCGAAGACCCGGCGGCGGCCCGGGCGTGGGTCGCCGACTGTTTCTCCGGGCGGTTCGGCACCGCCGGCAGCCGGGTGGTCATCGAGGAACACCTGGCCGGCGAGGAGATCAGTGTCTTCGGGTTGTGTGATGGCAGCGACGTCATCGGCTTGCGCCCGGCCCGCGATTACAAACGGCTCGAGGACGGCGACGGCGGTCCCAACACCGGGGGCATGGGATCGTTCACCCCGGTGCCCGGTTTCGGTGACGAGTTCGTCAGGACGACGGTCGAACAGATGATCAAACCGGTGCTGGCCGTGCTGGCCGACGACGGCGTCCACTATGTCGGCTTCATATACGTCGGGCTGATGCTGACCGATGTGGGCCCCAAAGTGCTGGAGTTCAATTGCCGGCTGGGAGACCCCGAGACCCAGGCGCTGCTCCCGACGATGAAGACGGACCTGCTGGAGCTGATCATCGCCTGCGTCGACGGCTCAGCCGCCGCGGCCGACGTGGAGTGGTCGAGCGGTTCGGCTGTGAACGTCGTGCTGGCTGCCAAGGGCTACCCGCGCTCACCGGTGCGCGGAGACGAGATAACCGGTCTGGCAGACGACGACAGCCACTCGATCGTCTTCCACGCCGGCACGGGGCGGCGCCATGACCTGACGCTCACCAACGGCGGCCGGGTGCTCAGCGTTGTCGGCCTCGGCGACGATCTGGGCTCGGCGCGGCACCACGCCTACGATCGGGCGTCGCGCATACATTTCGCAGGGAAGCAGTATCGAAAGGACATTGCGGTATGAAGAAGGTGTCGGTCCTGATGGGGTCCGCAAAGGACCTGCCGGTCATGGGCAAGGCGGCAGAGATGCTGGAGCGATTCGGGGTCCCCCACGATGTCGTGGTGGTTTCGGCCCACAAGACACTCGACAAGGCGCTCGCGTACGCAGACGGGGCGGAGGCCGACGGGGTCGGGGTCATCATTGCCGGCGCCGGCAAGGCAGCCCATCTGGCCGGGGTGATGGCAGGCCGGACCACCCTTCCCGTCATCGGCGTCCCGCTCAGCGCCAGCCTGGACGGGCTCGACGCCCTCCTTGCGACGGTGCAGATGCCGACCGGCATTCCGGTGGCCACGGTGGCCATCGATGGCGCCACCAATGCGGCGCTTCTCGCCGTCGCCATCCTGGCGCTTTCGGACGAGAGCCTCACCAAAGCGCTCAACTCCTATCGGGAAGAGCTCGCTACGGAGACTTTTCGCGAGGTGCATCGGGGATAGACGAACACCCGACGCAGCCCTCCTACACTCGCGCTCGTGTTGGCGCTGACACATCTCGCATCGGGCAAGGTTCGTGAGATCTACGAGATCGACGAACACCGCCTGCTGTTCGTGGCAACCGACCGAATCTCTGCCTACGACGTCATCCTTCCGGACACGATTCCCGACAAAGGTCGGGTGCTGACCGGCCTTTCCCTGCACTGGTTCGACCTTCTCCAGACGCCCAACCACTTCCTGACCACCGATCTGGCCAGCCTTGACCTCGACGAGTCAGACGAGAACTGGCTGGAGGGCCGGGCCATGATCGTGCGACGCGCTGAGGTCATTCCGATGGAGTGCGTCGTGCGCGGGTATCTCTACGGGAGCAGCTGGCGCGAATACAGCTCCGGCGGGGGCCCCACCACCGAGCACCTGCCGAGCGGGCTCAAGATGGCCGAGAAGCTCACCGAACCGATCTTCACGCCGGCCACCAAAGCGGTCGACGGCCATGATGAGAATCTCACTGCGGCGGGCGCACGCAACCTGGTGGGTGCCGAGCTCTACAACCGGCTGGCATCGCTCTCCATCGACCTCTACGTACAGGCCGCGGAGGCGGCTGCCGCCCGCGGCGTCCTGCTGGCAGACACCAAGTTCGAGTTCGGGTGGGCGGGCGGCGACCTCGTGCTCATCGACGAAGTCCTGACCCCCGATTCGAGCCGCTATTGGCCGGCCGATGCCTACCAGCCGGGCGGGTCGCTGCCGTCGTTCGACAAGCAATACGTTCGCGATTGGCTCGACTCGACCGGATGGGACCATTCCCCTCCGGCCCCGCCCATGCCGGAGGAGGTTCGCCTCGGCACGCGGGCGCGGTATGTCGAGGCCTACGAGTTGATCACCGGCCGAACCTTCCCCACCTGGCCGGAGCGGCAGTGAGAGCGGTGGTCACGATCACCCGGCGAAGCGACATCGCCGATCCGGAGGGGGCGACGATTGCACGCGCACTGTCCGACCTCGGATACGGCGAGGTGGGGACGGTGCGCGTCAACCGGACGATCGAAGTGTCGCTTCCCGGGCGCGACCGCGAGTACGTGCTCTCGGCGGTACGCGGAATGTGCGACAAGATGCTCGCCAACCCGGTGATGGAAGACTACGAGATCGAGGTTTTCGATTGACGGTCGGGATCATCGTCTTCCCCGGGACGAACTGCGAGGAGGACGTGGCCTACGCTCTCGACGCCCTGGGCGCCGAGACCGTGCCGGTGTGGCATCGCGAGACCTCCCTGGACGGGCTAACGGCGGTGGTATTGCCGGGGGGCTTTGCCCACGGCGACTACCTTCGCGCCGGCGCCATCGCCCGCTTCTCACCCATCATGGCGGCGGTGGAGAAGCTCGCGGCCGAGGGACACCCGGTGCTCGGTATTTGCAACGGTTTCCAGATCCTCTGTGAGGCCGGTTTGCTCCCGGGAGCACTCATCGCCAACCGCGACCTTCGATTCATCTGCCGGCCGGTTCACGTCCGGGTCGAATCGACCGATTCCGTGCTCACCCGGGCCGCCGCCATCGGGCAGGTCCTCACCATTCCCCTCAACTCCTACGAGGGCAATTACCTCCCCGGCCCCGAGGCCGCCCGGCCCATCCTCCGGTACTGCGAAGCGGACGGATCCGTGACCGGAGCCGCAAACCCGAACGGTTCGTCCGACTCCGTAGCCGGGATCGCCAACTCATCCGGGACGGTCGCCGCCGTCATGCCGCACCCGGAACGAGCCATCGAGCCGTTCATGGCCTCAACCGACGGACGCGTCCTGCTCGAGTCCTTCATCGCCGCAAGCGAAGCTGCGAGCTTGGGAGCCGTCGATGGCTGAGACGCTCCACCGCCGGCTGGGAATGACCGACGCGGAGTACGGGGCCATTCATGAGGTGCTGGGTCGACCGCCCGCCGACCCGGAGCTTGCCATGTACTCGGTGATGTGGTCCGAGCACTGCTCCTACAAGTCGTCCCGCGCCCATCTGAGCGACCTCCCGACCGACGCCCCGTGGGTCGTGGTGGGCCCGGGAGAAAACGCCGGTGTCGTCGACATTGGAGACGGCTGGCTGGCGGCGCTCCGCATCGAGAGCCACAACCACCCCTCCTTCGTCGAGCCGTATCAGGGAGCAGCCACCGGCGTCGGCGGGATTCTGCGCGACATCTTCACGATGGGGGCCCGGCCGGTCGGGCTGTGGAACCAGATCCGTTTCGGCGAGCTTTCCGACGCCCACAACCGCTATCTGTTCAACGGGGTGGTGGCCGGCATTGCCGGCTACGGGAACGCCGTCGGGGTTCCGACACTGGGAGGCGAAGTCGAGTTCGAGCCCGTCTACGCCGGCAATCCGCTCGTCAACGTCATGTGCCTGGGTCTGCTCCGGGACGATCAGCTGGTGCTCGGCACGGCCGGCGAACCCGGTACCGTGGCGGTCCTGCTGGGAGCTTCGACCGGACGGGACGGCATCGGCGGCGCCTCCGTGCTCGCCTCCGCCGGTTTCGATGAGCGGGCGGAAAGCAAGCGCCCGTCGGTTCAGGTGGGAGACCCGTTCGAAGAGAAGAAGCTGATCGAAGCGTGCCTCGAGCTCTACCGGAGCCACCTCGTCGTCGGGGTGCAAGATTTGGGAGCCGCCGGCCTTACCTGCGCCGCCAGCGAGCCGGCGGCCCGTGCCGGTGTCGGCATGGATCTCAACCTCGATGCCGTCCATTTGCGCGAGCCGGGCATGACCGCCCCCGAGCTGCTGATGTCCGAGTCACAGGAGCGGATGATGGCCTTCGTGTCGCCGCAGCACGTCGAGGCGGTCCTCGCCGTGGCAGCCAGATGGGAGATCGATGCCTCGGTGGTCGGTACGGTCGCCTCCGGCGACCGCCTGCGCGTGTACCACGACGGGGTGCAGGTGGTGGACGTTCCGGCCGCCTCGCTCACCGACGAGGCACCCGTGTTGCGACGCCCGATCGCCCGCCCCGGTTGGATCGACGAGCTGTGGGACGTCTCCAGCCGGTCGGCCGAGGTGCCATTCGACGTGGCGTTGCTCAGCATGCTCGCCGACCCCGCCCTGGGCGACCGGTCTTGGGTATACGAGCAGTTCGATCACATGTTGTTTCTCAACACGGTGCGCGGACCCGGCCGGGACGGATCGCTCATCCGGGTTCGCGGCACGGACAAAGGTCTGGCGGTCTCGACCGACGGCAACGGTCGGCTGTGTGTGCTGGATCCGCGACGCGGCGCCCAGCGGCTCGTGTATGAGGCGGCGTTGAACGTCGCCGTGCTCGGAGCCCGCCCGCTGGCGGTGGTCGACAACCTGAATCTCGGGAATCCCGAGAAGCCGGAGGTGATGTGGCAGTTCACCGAGACGCTCGCCGGGCTGGGATCTGCCTGTGAGGCGCTTGGGGTGCCCATCGTGGGCGGAAATGTGTCGTTCTACAACGAAACCGACGGCCGCGACATCTACCCAACTCCGGTGGTGGGCTTGCTGGGAATGGCCGAACCGATCCCGCCTCGCCCCGGCCCTCTCGTGGGCGGGATGAGCGTCCTCGTCGTCGGCCCGGAACCCAGCACCAGCATGGCCGGCAGCGCATATCAGCGAGTCGTGCATGGCGTCCTGGGCGGCCGACCCACCCGGATCGACCCCGAGGAGGGCGGACGCAGCATCGAGCTGGCCATCCGGATCACCCATATCGTCCCCGGAGCGCACCTGCACGACATTTCCCAGGGAGGCGCGCTGGTGGCGGTGGCCGAGCTGCTCATCGAATTCGGCGTCGGGGCTCATATCGAGCTTGGATCGGTCGAGGAGGCGTTCGGCGAAGATCCGCATCGCTTCGTGTGCGTCGTTGCGCCCGAGGGAGTGGCCCTGGTCGCCCAGCTGGCACGAGAAGTCGGCTGTCACGTGGAGGACATCGGCATCACCGGCGGATCGAATCTTTCGATCGTCCACCGGACGACAACCGACGTGCCGATCGAACGGCTCAGGGCAGTGTGGGAGGGTGCCTTGCCGACTGCGATGCACGGGGCCATTCATGAGTAGCTCCCCGGCGGAGAAACCGGGTGAGGCATGCGGCGTGTTCGGCGCATTCGTCCCGGGAACCCACATCGCCAACCTCATCTACTTCGGACTGTTCGCGTTGCAGCACCGCGGCCAGGAGAGTGCCGGCATCTCGGTTTCGGACGGCCACCGGCTGACGACCTACAAGAACATGGGGCTGCTGTCGACTGTGTTCGACCGGAACACGCTGGCGGGCTTGCAGGGGGACCTGGGTATCGGCCACACGCGATACTCCACCACCGGCTCCAGCACCTGGGAGAACGCGCAGCCGGCGTTTCGGGCGGTCGGCCGGCGCAGCCTCGCCCTCGGTCACAACGGCAACCTCACCAACACGGCCGACCTGGCGATGCGGTTGGGCTCTGCGGCAGCTTCCACCGACTCTGAGCTGATGATCAGTGCGATTGCCGAGCAAATACAGAAGGACGAGAACATCCCGTTGCGGGAAGCGATCGCCAACGTCCTCCCCGAGTTTGAAGGCGCCTACACGCTGGTCGTCATGGACGATACGTCGGTGGTGGCCGTCCGCGACCCGCACGGGTTCCGGCCGATGTCGCTGGGCAGAATCGGCGAGGATGGATGGGTGGTCGCCTCCGAGACCGCCGCGCTCGACCTCGTCGGCGCCACCTTCGAGCACGATGTCCTGCCGGGGGAGATGATCGTGCTCGACGAGGCCGGGGTGTCATCGTCCTTTCCCCAGGGGAGCGCCCCGTCGCGCCTCTGCGTCTTCGAGTTCGTCTATTTTGCCCGGCCCGACAGCGTCCTGGCCGGCCAGAATGTGCACGCAGCCCGGGTTTCGATGGGGCGGCGCCTGGCACGCGAGGCACCTGCCGCTGCAGACGTCGTGGTCCCCGTTCCAGAGTCCGGCATACCGGCCGCCCAGGGGTTTGCTCTCGAGTCGGGGATCCCGTACGAGGACGGGCTCGTCAAGAACCGTTATGTCGGCCGCACCTTCATCGAGCCCGAGCAGATGCTCCGGGATCAGGGCATCAGGCTGAAGCTCAACCCCATCAAGGACACGCTCGATGGACGGCGGGTCATTCTGGTCGACGACTCTGTCGTGCGTGGCACCACCACCCGCCAGCTGGTCGAGCTGGTGCGGGCGGCCGGCGCCCGCGAGGTGCACCTACGAGTTTCCTCGCCGCCCTATCGGTGGCCGTGCTTCTACGGCATGGACACGTCGGATCGCAGCTCCCTGCTCGCTGCCCATCGCACCGAGGAAGAGATCGCCGGGTTCCTCGCCGTTGATTCTCTCGGCTATCTCTCGCTGGAGGGCCTGCAGTCGGCCCTTCCCGATGCCAACCAGACCTTCTGCAACGCCTGCCTGTCCGGTGACTACCCGACATCGATCGGCGGGGACAAGTTCGTGTTGGAGCAGCCGTGAGCTCATATTCTGAGGCCGGTGTCGACGTGGCAGCCGCCGAACGATTCACCGGCTCCATCGCCGAGACGGTCACCGCTACCTGGGGGCAGAACGTCGTCGGTCGATTCGGAGGGTTTGCGGCCGGAGTGACGGTCCCGCCCGGCTACGACGACCCGGTGCTGATGATGACCACCGACGGAGTCGGGACGAAGGCCGAGGTTGCCAGGGCTCTCGGGCGATTCGACACGCTCGGCTACGACCTGGTGGCCATGTGCGTCGACGACCTGGCGGCGGCAGGGGCATCTCCGCTGGGATTGACCGATTACCTGGCGGTGGGTGCGCTCGATCCGGCCCGCGATCTCGCGTTGGTGGCATCGATCGCCGCAGCCTGCGGGGTCGCCGGGTGCGCCCTGCTCGGCGGCGAAACGGCCGTGCATCCGGGGGTCATGGATCCGTTGCAGTTCGACCTGGCGGGTGCCGCCCTCGGGGTCGTGGAGCGCCGGGCGATTCCGGACCCCGCCCGCGTCTCGACGGGCGATGCGGTGGTCGGGATCGCCAGCCCCAATCTGCGCTCCAACGGCTTCTCCCTGGTCCGTTCGCTCTTCGACGAGTCCGACTATCAGCGCCCCGCCCTCGGGGCATCACTCGGCGAGATCCTGCTCGAGCCCTCCGTCATCTACGCACCGGCCGTGCTGGCCGCATCCAGATTGGCGGCGGTCGCAGGAATGGTGCACATCACCGGCGGGGGCCTCCCGGGCAATCTCCCGCGGGCGCTGCCCGAAGGCCTGACCGCTCGCATCGACACCGCCCGATGGGAGCCGGCCCCCATCTTTGGTCTCATCCGCGACCAGGGCCGGGTGACTGACGAGGAGATGTTCCGGACCTTCAACATGGGAATCGGGTTTGTGCTCATCGGGGACCCGAGCGTCGCACCGGGCATCGTCGACCTGGTGGCGAGCCACGGCCACGAGGCGTTCCTCATCGGCGAGATCATCGAGGGGACCGAGCTGCGGATCGAGTGACCGGTTCCGGCTCCTACAAGCCGGATAGCTGGGCCTCGAATCCCGCCAACCCGGGATGAAGATCTGCCGCCCGGCGCGCCAGCCGTTGGATCTCAGCCTGCGGATCGCGAGAAGAGAACTCGTAGATCTCGAAGGTGGGGGCAGCATGGTGGCCGCCCGGCAGCGGCCGGCTCACGAGAAACCGCGCCAGCTCTGAGAGCAGCGGCGTCATCAGCCGATAGAGACGTGCGACCACCGCCTTCTTGTCCTCAGAAGGGCTGAACACCTCGTGGAGCACGAGATACAGGTAGCGGTAGCAGGCGTTGAAGAGGTCGGATACCGGTTGCAGGTCGGCGGGATAGTCGGCGGTGCGCGGGTCGGGAGCCAGCGGCAACACCCGGCCGAGCGGGACGGTGCCGTCGGCGATCTCCAGCAGCTTGTAATAGTGGGTCAACTCCTGATGCGCCGGGTCGGCCCATCGCACCGTGCTCAGGCCCTCCCCCTGGTGCACGATGATCTCGATGGCGGCCCGAGCCGATTCCACCCCGTCGATGAGCATGAGCCCACCACTGTCTTCGGCGTCGTAGGCGACCGGGGAATAGAACGACGGATCGGCCATCTGGGAGTCGGCTTGAGGGTCGGCGAAGAGGTCGATGCGACCGGACAGTTCGACGATGCCGTTTTCGAGCGCGTGATAGAACTGCCCGAGCGTCTCGAAGTCATCCGCCTCGGCGGGAGCGCCGTGCACCTCGGGTTGCTCGAGTCGCATCAGCACATCAGTCACGAGCTCGAGCGAGCACGGCTGCAACCGAAGCTCCAGCGGTGGCGTGTGGTGAGGGAGGAGACTCGGAAAGGTCGGGATCAGCTCGGTGGTGTCGAAGGCGGGCCGGCCGCCCACCGCCAGCAGGAGGTTGCTGGCGAGGGCCGCGTGGAGCATCTCCTCGGCCACGATGCTCCGGATCAGCAGCGCGGCCTCGGATTCCTGGTCCGCGATCGAATACATGGCGAACAGGTACGGCGGGATGGTGGAGAGCTCGAGCACGATCGCAAGCTCGAGGTGCTCGTGAAGATCCTGTCGGGTGTCTATCGGCACAGGCTCCTCCCTAACTCCCGAACAATCTAGCGGCACGCCGGATCCGTAAACTGCTCCCTGTCAGGAGGTTCCATGCGCATCAAAGGGATTATCTGGGTCGGCTCGGCTACCGATGATCTGGAAGCGACTTCCAAATTCTTCGAGAATCGTCTTGGGCTGGAGTTGACCACAAACGTGCGCGGATTCACCCGGCTGGAGATGGAGGACGGTGACCGGATTGAGATCTTCGGTCCCGAGTCGGCCGAACACGACCAGCTCGACACCGGTCCGGTGGCGGGCTTTTGGGTGGAGGACATCGAGGAGGCTCATCGGGACCTCCGGCAAGCGGATGTGCCCGACGTGTCCGACCTGGAGCTCGGAGAGGACGGCCATCGGTGGTTCTACTTCCGCGCCCCCGACGGTAACTTCTACGAGCTGTGCGAGCACCCTGATGCGCGCCCGGTCAGGGGCAAAGCGAAGGGCTGAAAGCCCCGGCCTCGGCGCGCCGGGCAGCCCCCGGCAGGACCGGGCGGTGTACGCTGGCGCCTGAAGGAGGACCGGCATCACATTCGGGCTCGTTGCATCCGCATTCTTACTCGGGCTGCGCCACGGCGTTGACTGGGACCACCTGGCCGCCATCAGCGACATAGCCGCCACCCAGAAGACCGCCCGCCGCGGCGTCCTCATGAGCTCCCTCTACGTGGCGGGCCACGCCGCCGTCGTCTTTGCCATCGGGACCGTTGCCATTCTCACGGGGCGAAACCTGCCGGGGTGGGCAGACGCCTTCATGGGAACGGTGGTCGGCTGGACACTCATCATCCTCGGGCTCTACGTCGGATACACCCTGATCCGCTACCGGGGATCGGTGCCGCTGCGCAGCCGCTGGATGATCGTGCTGGCGGGGGTGCGCCGCGGCTATGTGTGGCTGCGGTCCCGGCTCGCCCCGCATGCGGGCACACCGGTTGCCCATTCGCACCCTCACAGCGCCCTGGCAACGTTCCACCATGAGGGGGAAGAGGTCGCGCCTGAGGGCCGGCTTCCCCGCCATCATCACGAACACACGCACGATCCAGCTCGCGAACCGTTTACCGACTACACCCCCGCCACCTCCTTCGGCATCGGCATGCTGCACGGAGTCGGAGCCGAGACGCCGACTCAGGTGCTCGTCTTTCTGGCTGCTGCCAACGCTGGGGGGCCGGCCGCCGGCCTCGTGGTGCTGGCGGCGTTCCTGATTGGGCTGGCCCTCGCCAATTCGGCGATCACGGTCGGAGCCGCCTATGGCTTCGTGGCCGGCAATCGCCGTACCTGGCTCTACACGGGATTGGCCGGGGCCACCGCCGCGGTCAGCCTGTTCGTGGGCGTGCTGCTGGTGGCGGGCCGCGATGCCATCCTCCCTGCCCTGTTCGCCGGGTAGATCCCGGCACCGGCTTCCGAGAAAAGGCTCGTCGGTGCGGCCCTCACCAGGCCCCCGTCACTCGCATGTTCGATTGCCTACCCTGTGGGCGGCCAAGGAGGGAAATGAGACGGCTCACCGCCACAATCGAGGCATCAGCGACCCCTGCCCAGATCTGGAAGGTCCTCACCGATATCGAGGGGGCGGCGCAGAACATAACCGGCATCGAGAAGGTCGAACGACTAGACGGGGGCTCGGACTTCGGGGTCGGGACGAGATGGCGGGAGACCCGCACCCTCTTTGGGAGAACAGCCACTGAGGAGATGGAGATCACCGAGCTTGACCCCGGCCGGTCCTATGTCACCGAGGCGCGGTCGCACGGTGCGTTCTACCGGTCCGTCATCGAAGTAGAGCCGACTCCCACCGGGGGAAGCCGCATCACCTGGGTGTTTGGAGCCGAGCCGGAGAAGCCTGTGGCCAGGCTCATGGCGGCAACCATCGGCCGCCTTTTCGAGCGTGCTACCCGCAAGGCGCTCCAGCAGGATCTCATCGATATCGCCCGGGCAGCGGGAGCCGCCTGACCGGGCCCCCACCTGCTGCCCACAGTTGCGAAACGACGACGCCCTGCCCGCAGTTGCGAAACGACGAAGCTCTGCCCGCAGTTGCGAAGCTGCCCGACGAAGCTCTGCCCGCAGTTGCGAAACGACGACGCCCTGCCCTGCCCGCAGTTGCGAAACGACGACGCCCTGCCCTGCCCGCAGTTGCGAAACGACGACGCCCTGCCCTGCCCGCAGTTGCGAAGCTGCCCGACGACGCCCTGCCCGACGACGCCCTGCCCGCAGTTGCGAAGCTGCCCGACGAAGCTCTGCCCGCAGTTGCGAAGCTGCCCGACGAAGCTCTGCCCGCAGTTGCGAAGCAACTGCCAAGCAGCCCGAAGGGCTGCCAAGCTGCCCGAAGGGCTGCCAAGCTGCCCGAAGGGCAGCCGTTTAGTGGCGAAAGTGGCGTTTGCCGGTGAAGGCCAGGACCATGTCGTGCTCGTTGGCGGCGTCGATGACTTCCTGGTCGTTGCGTGACCCCCCGGTTTCGACGAGCGCCGCGACGCCCGCCCCGGCCAGGGTGTCGAGGCCGTCGCGGAACGGGATCAATGCCTCGCTGGCGGCCGCGGCCCCCGGGACAGTGCCCGCCTGGCGCACGGCCCGCTCGGCGGCACCGACCCGGCTCTGATCTCCGACACCGATACCGGCGGCGGCCCCTTCGTGGACGATCACGATGCTGTTGGACTTGCAGTGGCTGCCGACGACCCAGGCAAGCCGCATCTCGTCGAGCTGCTGTTCAGTGGGCACAGCGCGCGACACCACCTCCCACTGCTCGGTTCTCACCTCACGCGGATCGGCCACCTGGATGAGGGCACCGCCGTCGATCTGTCTGATCTCGGTGGCCGAGCCGCGCGGAGGCGGCGCAACCAGGAGACGGAGGTTCTTCTTCACTGCCAGCGTTTCAACCGCCTCGTCGGTGGCCTCCGGGCAGATGATCACCTCTAGGAACATTTGCGACATTTCCTTGGCGGTGGGCGCGTCGAGCCGACCATTGATCGCAACGACACCGCCAAAGGCGGAAAGCGGATCGCAGTCCCGAGCCGCTATGAACGCTTCCAGCATGGTGGCTCGCTCCGCCACGCCACACGGATTTGAGTGCTTGACGACGACGCAACCGGGTGCGGCAATCCGCTGGGCGAGATCCCAGGCCGATTCCGTGTCGGCGTAGTTGTTGAAGGACAACTCCTTGCCCTGGATCTGCGTGAGGGCGAACGGCCACCCTTCCGCCCCCGCTTGCCGGTAGAGGGCGGCCTCCTGATGAGGGTTTTCCCCATAGCGCAGGCCGGTCACATGCTCGAGCGCCACCAGTCGTGTGGCAGGAAGCGGGTCATCCCCGGTGAGCCATCCATGAATCAAGGCGTCGTAGCGGCCGGTGTGAGCAAAGGCCGAAGTGGCGAGGCGGCGGCGCTCCTCGAAGGTGGTGCCCCCCTGGGCCAGGGCCTCGACGATGGTGGCGTAGTGATCCGGGCTGGTTGCAACGGCTACCCGCGTATGGTTCTTGGCGGCCGCCCGGATCATGGCGGGACCACCGATATCGATGTTCTCGACGATCTCCGCCCGGGCTTTGCCCGCCGCCACCGCCTCCTCGAAGGGGTAGAGGTTGCACACGACGAGGTCGATCGGGGCGATATCCCCCGCCTTCAGGTCCTCCACGTGTTCCGCAACCGCAGTGTCGGCGAGTATGGCTCCGTGGATGCTCGGATGCAGTGTCTTGACCCGGCCTCCCAGCATCTCGGGGGCGCCGGTGACCTCGGGTACCGCCGTCACGGCGATGCCGGCCTGCCGCAGGGCCCGGCTGGTTCCTCCGGATGCAACGATCTCGACCCCGGCGGCAGCCAGCGCGGCTCCGAGTTCAACCAGACCCGTCTTGTCCGAGACCGATACGAGGGCTCGTCGAATAGGCATTCGTTCGCTCATGTCACTCTTTCTGCGGGACCCCCGCCGCTTCCCGGGCCATTTTGGTGACGAGGGCGTCGATGACCGCGGGGTATAGCTCGTGCTCTTGCTCCTGAATGCGTGCGTGCAGCGTTTCGACGTCGTCGTCTGGATAGATGGGCACCGACCGCTGGGCGAGAATCGGGCCGGCGTCGACATCTTCGACCACCACGTGGACGGTGATTCCCGTGTGGGCGTTTCCGGATGCAAGCGCATTCTCGACTGCACGGGCGCCGGGAAACGCCGGCAACAGGGACGGATGGATGTTGATGATGCGCCCCGGGTACCGCTCGATTGCAACCGGGGCAAGTATTCGCATGAAGCCGGCGAGCACCACCAGCTCACATCCATGCGAGTCGACCGCATCGCAGAGCGCGGCGGTGAACGCACTCCGGTCGGGATAGGCCGACCAGGGCACTACTCGAGTGGGCACGGCGTGCTCCCTAGCCCACTCGAGGCCCGGGGCGTCCCGGTCGGCGACCACGACGGCGACCCGGTAGGCGGAGACGGGCTCCATTTCGAGGATGCGGCGCAAATTCGAGCCACGCCCCGAGATGAGCACGGCGATGGGAGTTTGCGCCATGCCGGTGAGGATAGAGCTCGGGAGCGGGTCTGCCGTCATCGGTTGCCGGCGACCGGGCCGACTCGAGTCGCCGCTCCTCAAGAGCTAAAGGAACGCCGCCCGGCACCGACGTATACATTCAGGAGGATCACAGCCTGATCGGGGGTGGAATCATGGTTCTGTCATTTGCGTCGATGGCGGGCGGGTTCTTTCTGATTTTCCGCGGCATCGAGGTGATCGGCTGCCGGTCGGTCTCATTCTCGTCCCGGTTCACAACTTGCTACCCCGGTGATCTGGGAGCCTTGCCCGGAACGGTCGTCGGAAGCGGGCTCATCGCCGTGGGAGCGATTCTGTTCGTGGCGGCGATGCTGCGGTTCGCAACGGTGCGGTAGGGACAAGACTGGGCCCTCCGGGGGGGTGGAGACGAGCGCAGCTGCCAGAGGGCGCCCCACCGGGACGCCCTCCAATGCGTTGTCGAGAATCAGTCCGGCTACTTGAGCTCGACCTGGGCGCCGGCGCCCTCCAACGCTTCCTTCGCCTTGTTGGCGGCTTCCTCGTCGACGCTCTCGAGGACGGCGACGGGGGCGCTCTCCACCAGCTCCTTGGCTTCTTTCAGGCCGAGACTGGTGAGCGATCGCACCTCCTTGATGACCTGAATCTTCTTGTCTCCGACTGCAGTGAGCATGACGTCGAACTCGTCCTTCTCTTCCTCGGCGGCGGGCGAACCGCCGTCACCGCCGGCGACCGCGACTGCCACCGGTGCAGCCGCCGTCACTTCGAACTTATCCTCGAATGCCTTCACGAACTCGGACAACTCGAGGACGGTCATGCCCTCGAAGTGCTCCAGCAGGTCGTCGGTTGTCATCTTCGCCATAGTCATTTCTCCTTTTGCGAACTCTATTCGTCTTCAGAATCAGCGGGTTCTTCGTCACCGGGCTCGTCGGCGGCCTCGTTCTCGACGTCTCCGGCGACCGGCTCGGCGGCCTCCGGCTCCGCAGCCTCCTCGGCTTCCGGCTCGGCGGCTTCCGGCTCGGTGGCCTCCTCGGCTTCCGGTTCGGCGGCTTCCGGCTCCGCAGCCTCCTCGGCTTCCGGCTCGGCTGCTTCCTCGGCGGCTTCCGGCTCGGCGGCTCCCGGCTCGGCTGCTTCCGGTTCCGCCGGCGCCTCCTGCTGCTTCTTCTCGAGCAGCTGCTGCATGGCGGTCACCGGCTGCCGCATGATCGCGTTCATCAGGCCCGCCAGCTTGGACATGGGGGCGCTCATGGCACCGGCCAGCTTGGCGAGCAGAACGGGGCGGGGCTCTATGTCGGCCAGCCGGCGGATGGCGTCGGCATCGAGCGTCGCACCTGCCAGCATCCCACCCTTGACCACCAAGCTGTCGTGGAGGGCTGCAAAGTCTTTGAGGCTCTTGGCGGTAGGGACGGGATCGCCGCCGGCGAAGGCAATTGCGGTCGGGCCTTCCAACCACTCGAGCAGCTCGTCGTACCCGGCTTCCGTGGCGGCCCTTCGGGCCAGCGTCATCTTGAGGACCTTGTAGTCGGCGTCCGCCTTTCGCAGCGACCTGCGCAATTCCTGCTGCTGGCCCACGGTGAGGCCCCGGTATTCGGTGACGAACACCGCCCGCGCCGCTTCGAACTTCTCTTTGATCTCCTCGACAACGGCGACCTTCTCTGGCCGTGCCATGTCTGCTCCTGTCCGTAATTGCAAAGGCTCCGACCGAACGGAAGGAGCCTCGATGGTTCCGACCTGCGCAGGTAGCTTCGGCCACGAATGGCACCGGCGGTCTCCGGCCTGGAGTTATTGGTTGTGGGGTGAGATTAATCGGCTCTCGCGGGTACCGCCAACACGGGCGCCGGGAACTCAGTGTGCCAGCTTGGCCAGATCCTCGATCAACGCCAGATCGACTCGAACCCCTGGACCCATCGTCGATGACACAGACAAGTTGCGGATGAACCGGCCTTTGGTAGCAGCCGGGCGAGCCCGAACGATCTCATCGGTGAAGGCCGCCAGATTGTCGACGAGTTGATCGACCTCGAACGAGGCCTTTCCGACGACACCGTGCACGTTTCCCGCTCGATCGTTGCGATATTCGATCTTGCCGGCCTTGAACTCCTCCACCGTCTTGGCGATGTCGAACGTAACCGTGCCCGCCTTTGGGTTCGGCATGAGGCCTCGCGGCCCCAGAATCTTCCCCACCTTGCCGACCTCGGACATCAGGTCCGGAGTAGCAATAGTCAGATCGAAGTCGAGGTCGCGCCCGCCTTGGATCGCCTCGGCCAGCTCCTTGCCACCCACCAGGTCGGCACCGGCCTCCTCGGCCTCCTTCGCTTTGTCCCCGGCGGCGAAGACGGCAACTCGAATCGACTTGCCGGTGCCGTGAGGCAGCGACACCGTGCCGCGCACATTCTGCTCCGCATGCCGGGGGTCTATCCCCAGCCGGTAGTTGGCCTCGATGGTCTCATCGAACTTGGCGACCGCCCCGGCCTTGACCAGTTCGAGGGCCTCCCGAGGCTCGTAGCTGGCGGTTCGGTCGACCCGTTCGGCTGCAGTGCTGAATCTCTTCCCGTGCTTTGGCATTCATAACTCCTTGTGGTGCAAACGGCACACGGCCTCCCACGATATGTCGGGTTGCTATCCCTCGACGGTGAAGCCCATCGAGCGGGCGGTTCCCTCAACGATCTTCATCGCCGCCTCGATGTCATTGGCATTGAGGTCGGGCATCTTCGTCTCTGCAATTTCCTTGACTTGCGCTCGGGTTACCGACGCCACCTTCTCCCGATGCGGCTCCGGCGAGCCCTTGGCAACCCGGGCAGCCTGGCGCAGAAGGACTGCGGCGGGAGGTGTCTTGGTGATGAAGGTGAAGCTCCGGTCCTCGTACACGCTTATCTCGACCGGAACGATCGTGCCGATCTGATCGGCAGTCTGGGCGTTATAGGCCTGCACGAAATCCATGATGTTCACGCCGTGCTGGCCCAGCGCAGGGCCGACCGGCGGCGCCGGGCTGGCCTGGCCGGCGGGCACCTGGAGTTTGATTACGGCCATCAGCTTCTTGCGACCCATGGTTACAGCTCCTTGCTGCAGAAGTGTGTGCACAGATCAGCCACTAGAGCTTCACGATCTGTTCGAAGTTCAGTTCGACGGGTGTCTCCCGGCCAAAGATGTTGACCAGCACTCGAACCTTGGATTGATCGAGGTTGATTTCCTCGATGACCCCATTGAAGTCTGCAAAGGGACCATCGACCACTCGCACCGTCTCGCCAACCCCCCAGGCAGGCTGGAATCGAGGAGCGGCCTTCCCGACTGCCTCCTCTTTCTTGACTCCGAGGATGCGCTCCACCTCTCGGCGTGACAGGTGCACCGGCTTGGTGCCTGATCCGACAAAGCCGGTCACACCCGGTGTGTTGCGCACTGCAAACCAGGAATCGTCTGTCAGATACATGCGAACCAGGATGTACCCGGGGAACACCTTCTTGGGGACCGTCACCTTGCGGCCGCCCTTGATCTCGACAACATCCTCCATCGGGATGACAACGTCGAAGATCTCCCCTTCCATGTGCATCGAATGGATGCGGGTCTCGAGGTTCGCCTTCACCTTGTTCTCGTATCCGGAATACGAGTGGATCACAAACCACTCGCCGGGGAGGTCATAGGGACTGGCCGGGCCGGTATCGACCGCAGCGGTCTCCTCTTCGGCGTCCTCGTCGGTGGCTTCCTCTTCCTCATCCTCGGTTGCGGTCTCGGCCTCGGGTTTCGCCTCTTCCGCCTCAGCCGGTTCAGGCTCGACCGTCTCCACAGCAACACCTGCCTCGGCTTCGGCCGCCGCCTGCTGTTCCTCACCTGCCTCGGCCTCGGCCGCCGCCTGCTGTTCCTCGTGGGAAAGAACCTCTTCCAGCTTGTCGCTGGAGGTGAGCCCCGCCGAGGCAAAGGCGGCTGCAAGCAATCCGGCAGCTCCAGACTCTTCCTCGATGGGCGGCTCATCACCTGCAGAAGGATCGATCCCTGCAGGAGTGGCATCCACTGAGTCGGAAGGCTCGAGCGCGTCCTCGCTCGGGTCGTCCGTGTCGGGGTCGGACGGGGCGGTGACCTGGTCTTCCATGCTGGTCATCCGAGGAGGAAATCGACGAAGGCGTTCTTGAAGATGAAATCAAGCCCGGCCGTGTATCCCGTCAGGGCCACTGTGGCGATCAGTGACACCGCGGTGTAGGTCGTCAGGGTGCGTCGATCGGGCCAGGCGACCTTGGCCAGCTCCTGGCGGACTTCGTGAAGGTAGGTGCGTATGCTGCGGCGCTCGCGACCTTCTCCGACTGCCTTGCCGGCGACGCGCTGGGCTGCCGCCTGGCGGCTGGGCTTGGCTTGTTTCTTGTCGAGCCGCTCCTGGCGGGCTTGTTGTCGACGAAGTTCTCTGTTCATCAGATCCTCTGTACGCAGGCCCCCCTCTGCGGGGAGCCCTATCTCACCGTGCCTCGCGGGCCGGCAGGGGCGGTGGGACTCGAACCCACAACCTCCGGTTTTGGAGACCGGCGCTCTGCCAATTCGAGCTACACCCCTCTGTGGTGAGCCGAATCCTAGGGCGGCAGCCCTGCGAGACGGCCCGAGTATAAGCGCACGTTCGCCCAAGGTGGCATCCCTGGGCGCGTGGTCGGGCAGTTTACGCAGACCTAGGCGCTCAGGGTGCGCCGCCACAATGCGACCGCCACGGCGGCCAGCCCGGCAGCCGCCGCAGCCGTCTCGAGCGCTGCGGACTTCTTCGGCACCGGGGGGCCTGTACCCAAGCTGGACGTCACGACGGTGACGAGCCCGACCGGGGCCACGACGCTCTCGGTCCGGAGCGCCGCCAAGGCCCGCCTGAGGGCGCGATAGCGCACGGCCTCAACCTGACACCGCAGGCATGACGACACATGGGCGTCCACCAGGTTCGGGTCTTCCGCCAGCCGACGCGACCGGAGGAGGCACCGGATGCTCATTCCATCTCGCCCCACAGCTTCCCCTTCAGTTTGTGGCGGGCCCGATGGAGACGGACTTTGGCTGCGGTGACACTGATGTTGAGCGCCTTCGCCACCTCGGCGTGCGACCATCCGTACATGTCCTTGAGAACGACCACCGCCCGTTGAGGGTCCGGAAGCTCCGCGACGGCCCGTCGCAACCGGCTGCCGAGCTCAGCCGTCTCGAGGGACGACTCCGGCGAGGGGGCCGAGTCCTCGTTGAGCAGGATGGACTCGTCGAGGGACGAAGCCGAGTGGCGCTGAGCGCGACGACCGAGGCTCCAGCTGGTGTTGACGGTTATCCGATGGAGCCACGTCGACAACGCAGAGTCACCTCGGAACCGGGGCAGGGCCCGCCATGCCCTGATGAAGGTCTCCTGGGCGGCATCGGCGGCCAGCTCGTAGTTGCCAAGGAGACGCAGCGCCAATGTGAACACCTCGTTCTGATGGTGTCGAACCAGCTCGGTGAACGCACCTTCGTCACCCCGGCGCGCCCGGTCGAGCAGTTCGTCTGCTTCTTCGACGTTGCGATCGGCCATGGGGTTACCGCCCGAGGGTTGCGTCTGCGGTCACCAGGTCGGTGTCGTGGGACCGGATGACGCAGGTTAGAACATTTGGAGCCTTCACATCGGCCACGACCTCGGCCTGAACGCCCGGCCTGAGCGGCTGACGAAAGCGAAGCCGCATGTCGGACAACGGTCGTGGTCCCGGGACGACCCGACCGGCAGCCTGGGCCACCCAGGCTGCCATCAGCAAGCCATGCGCGATCACGCCGGGCAATCCCGCTGCCACCGCCGCCGCGTGGTCCCAATGGATGGGGTTCCAGTCCCGGGTCGCCCCGGCGTATCGCACCAGGTCGGCCCGGCTGGCCGACTTCAGGAGCGGGGGCAGGGAGGCCCCGACCGGAGGCAGCTCCCCCGCCGAGGGTGCCTGGTTCTCGCCGCGATGGTCCCAGGGCGGTTCCGGCTGCACGGTAACCCGCTCCTTCGGAAGCGCCCCCTCGGTCATGAGAAACGTCGAAGACGCCTCGAGATAAGGGGTTCCGTCGTCGCCTTCGGTTCGGGTGGTGAAGGTCACGAAGAACATCTCACCGCGATGGCGCACACTCTCCACCTCCCCGGTCACCCGGGTGTCTATCTCCTGTGGCAGCGGGTGATGCCAGCGGAACGTCTGATCGACGTGCACGAGGGTGTTGGCGTAGTCGGCAGCGTCTTCGTCCTCGAAGAACGCCGGGGCCGCCTTGAACAGGGCCACCGCCGCGAAACCGGGCGGTGCGTGGAACTCCCAGCGCCCGGGGTCATCGCCGGTGGCCAGCACGAACTCCTCAACCTTCTCCACCGAGGTCCGCAGATGAGAAGGCCCGTAGGTGCGCCCAACCAACCCGGCGAGGTCCCCGCTCATGCCGGGACCTTTCTAATCATCTGGTCTCTTTGTGTGACGTGTGACGTCGGCACCGGTTGCAGTACTTCTGCAGCTGCAGCCGATCGCGGGTGTTCGTCCTGTTCTTGTCGGTCACGTAGTTCCGCTCCTTGCATTCCTCGCATGCGAGCGTGATGATCGGTCTCTTCTGTGATGGCATGTGTGAACCTCTCTGTCGGTAGCGGCGGGTGGACTTGAACCACCGACCTCTCGATTATGAGCCGAGCGCTCTAACCAGTCTGAGCTACGCCGCCGAGCCCCCTCGCGGATTTGAACCGCGGACCCCTTCCTTACCATGGAAGTGCTCTACCACTGAGCTAAGGGGGCGAAAGCGAAGAAATGTTAGCGGACACCTCATCCTTTCCCCCAGGCAACGGCCGGGCGGACCCCTTCCTTCCCATGACCTACCCACGAGGACTGCTCTACCACTGAGCTAAGGGGGCGAAAGCGAAGAAATGTTAGCGGACGCCCCACCCTTTCCCCCAGACAACGGTGATGCGGACCCCTTCCTTCCCATGACCTACACACGAGGACTGCTCTACCACTGAGCTAAGGGGGCGAAAGCGAAGAAATGTTAGCGGACGCCCCACCCTTTCCCCCAGGCACGCCCCATCC
>JBFKDW010000024.1:0-35560 GCA_041619515.1 Acidimicrobiia bacterium | reverse complement strand
TTTCCGAAGCGAGATGGATTATTTGCGTCATCTCGTGTTCGAGGGTGCCCGGGATGTGTATCCAGATGGCGCCGGTGGGGTCGAACCCGGGGCGGCAGCCCGTCTCGAGCATGAGCTGAGGATCATCGATGAGCTCGGCTTCCCCGGTTACTTCCTGGTGGTGTGGGATCTCGTGGAGTTTGCCCGTTCCCGCGACATCTACTGCCAGATACGGGGCTCGGGTGCGGACTCCGCAGTGTGCCGCTGCATCGGTCTCACCCGGGTCGACCCGATTCGGCTGCATCTGCCTTTCGAGCGCTTCCTATCTGAGGAGCGCGGCCGCCCGCCCGACATCGACGTCGACTTCGAAGCCGAGCGCCGCGAAGAAGTCATCCAATACTGCTATCAGCGCTATGGGCGGGAACGAGCCGCCATGGTGGCCAACGTCATCACCTACCGGGCGCGCTCGGTGCTGCAGGATGTCGGCAAGGCGTTCGGGCTGACACAGGCCCAGGTGAACGGGCTCACAAAGTATCTCGATACTCGTGATCCCGGATCCATCGCCGCTCAGGTCGACCTCCCGGCCGGCCTCACCGCCGACTTGATCTACGAGACCTGTCACCGTCTGGACGGGTTTCCCCGCCATCTCGGTATCCACTCCGGGGGAGTCGTCATTGCCGATCGGCCGCTGCACGAGGTGGTGCCGCTCGAGTGGGGCCGGATGCAGGACCGATCCGTCCTGCAGTGGGACAAGGAATCGTGCGCCGCTATCGGGATCGTCAAGTTCGACCTGCTCGGGCTCGGCATGCTCAATGCCCTGCACCTTGCCGTCGACGTCATCCGCGACACCCACGACGTCGAAGTCGATCTCGCAACCATCCCACAGGAGCCGGTGATCTACGAGATGCTCACGAAGGCCGACACCGTCGGGGTGTTTCAGGTCGAGTCACGGGCCCAAATGGCGACGCTGCCCCGCATGAAGCCGAAGACCTTCTACGACCTGGCGATCGAAGTTGCCCTCATCCGGCCCGGTCCCATCCAGGGGCACTCGGTGCATCCCTTCCTGCAGCGGCGCAATGGGGAGGCGCCCATCACCTACCCGCACCCGCTGGCAAAGCCCATCCTGGAGAAGACGCTCGGGGTTCCGGTGTTTCAGGAGCAGCTCATGGAGCTTGCCCGGGTGTGCGCCGGCTTCAGCGGCGGCCAGACCGACCGGCTGCGGATGGCCATGTCCTCCAAGCGTAGTGTCGAGGCGATGGCCAAGCTCGAGAACGAGCTGTATGAGGGCATGGCCGGCAACGGGATCACCGGGCCCGCGGCCGATGAGATCTGGGAGAAGCTGCAGGGTTTCGCTGCCTTCGGCTTTCCCGAGAGCCACTCCGTCAGCTTCGCCTACATCGTGTATGCCTCCTCGTGGCTCAAGTACCACTGGCCGACCGAGTTCCTGTGCGGGCTGCTCAATGCCCAGCCGATGGGGTTCTACAGCCCGAACTCGCTCGTGCAGGATTCCCAGCGCCATGGGGTCATCGTCGAAGGGCCCGACGTCAATCGCTCCGAATACGATTGCACGGTCGAACCGGCCGAAGCCGATCCCGCCGACATCGCCACCTACTACGGCATGCGCTATCGCCGGGGACGCGGCCCCGAAGGCGACCCGCTTCGGCCGGCGGTGGCTCTCCGGATGGGTCTTCGGTATGTGCGCAACCTCGGGGACGCCGAGATCACCCGCATCGAAGCCGCCCGGCAATTCGGTGACGCATTCGAGTCGGTGGAAGACCTGGCGCAACGGACCGGTCTTCCCCTCGACGCCCTGGAGAGCCTGGCCGCCGCCGGTGCTCTCGAGTTGCTCGGCGTGGGAAGACGGGAAGGGATGTGGGCGGCGGGGGCTGCCGCCGGGCTGGGGCCTGATCGGCTGGCACTGGCCGCCGGGGTGGCGGCGCCGCCGCTTCCCGGCATGACGGAGTTGGAGGAAATGCAGGCCGATCTGTGGGCAACCGGAGTCTCCTCCCGCCACCCGGTTGAGTTTGTTCGGCACCAGTTGCAGGAAGCCGGATGCCTCAGCGTCGCCGAAGCGCTCGGCCGCAAACGCCATGGCAAACGGGCCCGGGTGGGGGGCATCGTCACCCATCGCCAGCGGCCCAGCACGGCCAACGGCGTGATGTTCTTCAATCTCGAAGATGAGACCGGCTTGCTCAACATCGTCGTGCTGCCGGCCGTGTGGAATGCCCAGCGCGAGATTGCCCGCAAAGAGGTGGGGCTGATCATCGAAGGCATCCTGGAATACCGGGACGGGGTCACGAATCTGGTGGCACGCCGCTTCCATCCGCTGATCGTGGAAAAGGTCGCGAGCCGGGACTTCAGGTGATCGTCAGCTTTGCAGGGCGCGTCGCAGCGACCGGCGCAGCTCTACCAGGTCGGGGAACTGCCACAGGAGAGCGATCTTCTCATCTGCCACCGTGCTGGGGTCGGGGCGAAGGCGATACACGAAGAAGACGAACGTCTCGGCAAGGTCCTCACCCGGGTTGGTGGCCGCGTACCGGGTGACGTAGGACTCCGGGTGCCGCCGGTACCTGTCCTCGGCCGCGGCGTCGCCGGATAGCCAGCCGTTCTCAACGTCCCAGAACTGGCTCGTGAACCGCTCGAACAGCCCACCCGGCACCGCACAGCCCTCGACCGAGAAATAGGTGAGGCAGTCCGCCTCCACCGAGGGATCGGTGGCAGGCACCACCTCGCTGGGGCCGAGCGAAACGAGGTGTCCCAGCTCGTGGATGAGCGCCAGGTCCAGGACGTCTTCGTCCAACTCGGCGATCCGGAGGCTCCACACCTGCAGACTGCTCGAGATCGGCTCCACCTGTCCGTCGTTGGGACCGGCGATCGCGTCGAAGCGGCCGACCCTCCAGCGAGCCGACGAAGGGACCAGCTCGATCCATCGTTCCCAAGCTTCGGCGTGCCAGCCCTCGGCCTCGCCTTCCAGGAGAACGATGCTGTCGCCCCGCACCTCGTAGCTGGCTGTGATGTCGCCGGCCGGCGCCGGTTGCCTGGCAAGGACCACGGCCGCCAGCATGGCCAGTGAGGCCATCAGGCTGATGATGAGGAGGGTGGATCGGCTCACCTGGACAATGGTCGACGGACCGCCGAGTTCCTTGAGGGACCGCCCGCCGAAGGGGACTAGTGCATTTGGTGCTTGGTAGGAAGGACGTGCGATTACCCTCCGTCGCATGAAAAAGCCACTCATTGCACTCGCCGCCGCCACGCTGTTCGCCGCCGTCCTGGCGGCACCGGCGCCGCCGGCACCTGCTGCCGTCGGCAGCCCCGACGAGGTCGGCCTCTTCAACCCGAGCTCGGGCCGCTGGCACCTTCGATACCCGGACGGGCGCCTCACGTCCTTCTACTTCGGGGTTCCGGGCGACACCCCGCTGCTGGGGGACTGGGACTGTGACGGTCTCGACACCGTGGCGCTCTACCGGGAATCCACCGGCCTGGTCTACCTGCGCAACAGCAACGACTTTGGCGTGGCGGACCGGCAGTTCTTCTTCGGGATTCCCGGCGATGTGCCGGTGGCGGGGGATTGGAACGGGGATGGTTGCGACACCCTCGGGATCTTCCGGGACGGTCGCTTCTTTCTCAACAACCAGCTCGACACGTCCTTTGCCGACCTCGACTTCTATTTCGGAGCACCCGGCGATCGGCCCATCGCCGGTGACTTCAACGGCGACGGGAGGGACACCGTTGGCGTGCATCGGGGAGCCGAGAACTGGTCATTCCTGACCTATGAGCTTCCCACCAAGAGCGGTGGTGTCGCGTCCGCCGACGGGACGTTCTGGACCGCCGGCAGTGACTCGACGGTCGTCACCGGCGATTGGGACGCAGACGGGGTCGACACGCTCGGCGTCTTCAAGTTCAACGGGAGCTTTGTCCTCGTGAACGACAACGAGCAGCTGCAGGGCGACGAGTTCTTTACGTTTGGCCGGCCGGACTGGCTGCCGGTAGCGGGCTATCTGGGCGACTCGCCGCCCCTGCCGGACTTGGCATTGGAAACGGTGGCGACCGGGTTCAGCCGCCCCGTCCTCGTGACCGCGCCAACCGGCGACGGTCGGCTGTTCGTCGTCGAGCAGCGTGGTCGGATACGCATCGTTGAGAACGGCGGGGTGCTGCCGGGGTCGTTCCTCGATCTGACCGGCGCGGTGAGCGACGGCACCGAGCAGGGCCTGCTCGGCATGGCCTTCCACCCCGGATTCGCCGGCAACGGGCTCTTCTACGTGCACTACACGAACCCGGCGGGCGATACGCGAGTCGTCGAGTATCGGGACGGTGCCAACGGCCCTCAGGTGGTGGGCACCGTGCTCTCGGTCGACCAGCCCCGGGGCAATCACAACGGCGGCATGATCCAATTCGGGCCGGACGGACGGCTCTACGTCGGCCTCGGGGACGGTGGGGGAACCGGCGATCCATCCCGCCACGGCCAGAACGCCTCCAGTCCTCTGGGCGCAATCGTTGCGATCGACGTGGACGGCACCCGGCCGGACCATGTGTGGGCGATCGGCTTGCGCAATCCCTGGCGGTTCGATTGGGATAATGACCTCATCTACATCGGCGACGTCGGACAGAACGACTGGGAAGAGGTGAGCGTCGTGTCCCGCTTCACCACCAGGCGCAACTTCGGGTGGAACGTGCAGGAAGGGCCTGCCTGTTACCCGAACGGGACCGCCGGGTGTGACACGAGTGACTTCATTCAGCCGCTCGTCTCGTATCCGAACCCGAACGAGGGATGTTCGGTGACGGGAGGGTTCGTCTATCGCGGCTGGGACATCGACGGCCTCCACGGCAGCTACCTCTACAGCGATTTCTGCGGGAAGTTCCTCCGCGGCCTGTTCTACGACGGCGATCGAATCGTGACCTCTCGCCAGTGGGATGCCGGGATAGCCGGCACGGTGTCGTCCTTCGGTGAGGACGGCAACGGCGAGCTGTACCTGACCACCTTCGACGGCAAGGTGAGCAAGATCGTCGCCGCTTCCTAACGCCGGTAGTCGCTGACGTATCCGGGTAGGGCGATATCGCCGCCCAGCCGTGGATCGTCGATCGCTTCCCCGAACGTGGTGGTGACCGGGATCACACCAGCCCAGATCGGCAGGTCGTAGTCCTCCTCGTCGTCGCCGGGCGGTCCGCTACGGATCTTGGCCGAAGCCTCCTCGATCTCGATGCCCAGCACGGTGGTCCCTTTGAACTCGGTTTCGTTCGGGTGGCGGGCGTCTGCCCAGCGGCCGCGGGCGACGTGGTCGGTGATTGCCGCCAGAGCCCGCATCTTCTCGTCTCGGTCGGTCACCTCGCGCGGCGTCCCGAAGATCATGACCGACCGGTAGTTCATCGAGTGGTGGAACACGGACCGGGCCAGCACCAGCCCGTCGAGCAGGGTGACGGTGACGCACACGTCGGAGCCGTCTCGCACCGAGCGCAGCATTCTGCTCGCCGGTGAGCCGTGCAGGTAGAGCGTTCGGCCGGAGCGGGCGTGAATGGTCGGAATCACCACCGGGTAGCCGTCGTCGGAAGTGAATCCCACGTGGCACATCAGCGCCTCGTCGAGGATGGCGTTGATCGTGCCGACCCTGTAGTCGGCACGGTCGGGGAGGCGGCGAACCTCGGTGCGATCGGTCGGCTGCATGCCGAGCAGGCTACCGGTGCCGGAAAGGCGAGCGGGGGAGGCGCGGGCCTCCCCCGATCTCGCATCCGGTGCCCAGGAGATGATCCCGGATGGGCTAGCCCGGCATCGGCGCCGATGTCATCACAGAGAACACGCCGCCGGTCGGATCCTGCAGCGTGGCGAAGGTGCCAACGTCCTCGATCGACATCGGTGGGACGATCACCTGCCCGCCGCTGTCTTTGGCCGTGGCGACCGCCGCTTCACAATCGTCGACTTCGAAGTACGTCAGCCAGTGTGGCGGCACATCCGGCGGAAAGTTCTCGTTCATTTCCATGAGGCCGGCCGCCATTGCCTCTCCCACCCGCGCAACGGAATACTCCATATCGGTGTTGCCGACGGGGCCGGTGCTGATCTCCCATCCGAACAGCGCCGAATAGAAGCTCTTGGCGCCATCGAGATCCCGAGTAGCCAGTTCATTCCACACGACCGAGCCGTGTTCGCCCACCAGGCCGGCTCCGATGTGGTTCTTCGGCTCCCAGACGCCGAACACCTCACCGCCGGGGGCGGCGACGAAGGCCATCCGGCCGGCCTCCATTGCGTCCATCGGGGCAACCACCACACTGCCTCCGAGCTGGGCGGCTTTGGCGGCGGCATCGTCTGCGTCGGTCACCGCGACGTACGGATTCCACATCGAGGGGATTCCCATGTCCCTCTGCTCATCGGGCTGACTCCCCATCCCGGCTACCGCCTTGCCGTCCTTGAGAGCCATGATGTAGGGACCCCGGGGTGTCTCCTCTGCGCGGTACTCCCAGCCCAGCAGCGCGGCATAGAAGGCCTTGGCGGCCTCGACGTCGCTGGTAGAGAGGTCGACCCAGGAAAAGGTTCCCGGCTCGTATGACGTTCGTTCTGGCATCGGATATGCCTCCTTTCTCTCTGTGAACCTACTCTTCGAGCGTGACAGGAGCGTTTACCGGCATCGGGTACAGCCGATGATTCCCGAGCCCGCCGACGAGACCATCCCCGTGAGGCCCGACGAGCGGTTCGACGAAGCCGCCGTCGCAGCCTACCTGCGGGGGCGGCTCGCCGGCTCGGATGGCCCGTTGACCGTGAGACAGTTCGGGGGCGGAGCGGCCAATCTCACCTACGAGCTGGATTACGGCCCCAACGTCTACGTGCTGCGGCGCCCCCCGCTCGGCCCGGTTGCTCCGAGGTCACACGACATGTCCCGAGAGCACGCGGTGCTTTCCCGAATCTGGGAGGCCTACGACCCCGCCCCCCGATCGTTCCTGCTCTGTGAGGACGAGACGATCATCGGCGCTCCCTTCTTCGTGATGGAGCGCCGCTACGGAGTGGTCGTGCGGAGACGAATGCCCGGCGTGTTCGCAGGTGTGCCCGACGCTCCCCGGCGGCTGGGTGACGGCCTGGTGGACGGGCTGGCCCGGCTGCACGCCATCGACTACGAGGCGCTCGGGCTGAGCGATCTCGGCCGACCGGACGGATTCATCGAGCGGCAGGTCGCGGGTTGGCAGAGGCGCTGGGAGAAGGCCATGGCCAAACCCGTGCCCGCCATGGACCGGGTGCACGACTGGTTGGCCGGTCACCTGCCCGCCGACACGGGTTCGGCGCTGATCCACAACGACTACAAGCTGGACAACTCGATGTTCGCCGCCGACGATCCCGGCCGGCTGGTGGCCGTCTTCGATTGGGACATGGCCACCCTCGGCGACCCGCTGTCGGATCTCGGGACGCTGCTCGCCTACTGGATCGACGAGGATGATCCCGACGAGGTGCGGGCGTTCTCGCCGATGCCCGGCGACGCCACCGGCTTTCCCAGCCGAGCGGAGGTAGTCGAACGCTACGCCCATGCCAGCGGGCGAGATGTGTCGGACATCGGGTTCTATCACGTGCTGGCGCTGTACCGCCTGGCCGTCATCCTGGCCCAGATCCACATCCGCTGGCTGCGCGGCCAGACCCGGGATGAGCGTTTCTCTGGTCTCGGCGACCTGGTCGAGCTGGTCGCCGCCCGCGCCGAGCAGCTGTCCCGCTGAGCTGGACCCCCCGGCGTGCCGGGGGGAATTGGTGCAGTCGCGGGCCTGCCGGGACCACGGTCTGCTCGCTCACACCAGGTCCCGGGGGTCGGTCGGGACGCTGTGCGTGGTGCGTTCGGGCCAGCGGAGAGCTGTGAGATATCCCTCGAAGCGCTCACCCGTGAACCGATCCAGCGCCCCGGCTCCGTGTGAGGCGCCCGTGTCGATGATCACCGATCCACCGCCGGCCTCCCGAAACCTCGGCTCCTTGACGACGGAGTGGCCTGCGACCGCGAACGCGTCGGCGTCATAGGTGGCTTGCCAGTCGGGCCGCACCTCCTCGCCTCCGGCGCCGACCGAGGGGTTGCCGTGCAGGCACCAGTGCTCGGCCTCGGCGTCGGTCCGGCCGATCACGGCTGCGTTTGCTGCGGCGTGGACGACGAGCAGCTTGCCGTCGTCCACCAGCAACTGGAGGGGCATCGACGCAATCCATCGCCCCAGCTCCGGATGGGTGTTGGCCCACTCCACGTCGTGGTTGCCGCGCACCACCGAGGCGCGGCCGGTTCCGACCAGTCGCATCACATAGATGAACGTCGCCTCCGAGTGGCGCCCGCGATTGACGAGATCGCCGACGAAGGCGAGCCGGCGGCCCGCCGGATGGCTCCCGTCCTCGGAGTAGCCGAGCTCGTCGAGCAGTCGGTGGAGAGTATGGCTGCAGCCGTGGACGTCGCCGACGACGTCGTAGTCAGCCAAGGTCGATCGTGCCGTCGGTGAGCAGACGCGGTGGGATGATGAAGGCCAGCTCGCCGCTGCCGGGACGGAGCCAGCTCCAGGAGTCCATTCCAAAGTCGATGCCGACCAGCGTGCCCGTGGCCATCCGGGTAGACGCTCCGGTCAACCGCTCGACGACGCCTCCCCAGGTTGGCTGGTGTCCGACGACGAGGACCGTGTTGTCGGAGTCGGCGCTCTCACTCACCACCGCCAGCACGTCGTCGACGCCGGCGTGGTACAGCTCGCTGGTCTCGCTGACCGGACACGCCCATTCACCCGCTGTCATCGCCAGCTCCAGCGTCGTGCGGGCTCGCACTGCGCTGGAGGTGACGGCATAGTCGGGGATGATCCCCGACTGCGCCATGAACCGGCCCATTGCCTTGGCCGCCTTCCGGCCCCGGGATGCCAGGGGCCGCTCGTGATCGGTGGCGGCTCCCGAATCCCAGTCGGATTTGGCGTGTCGCAGCAGGAGCAGTCGCTTCATCGGATACATCCTTTCAGCCCCGGCAAACTCATGCCGAACATAGTGGGGTATGGCCGGCGAGGCCATTCACGCTTAGAATTCGCGCCCTTCAGCCGGGACGAGGAGACCCATGGCCATCGAGAGACCGCTCGGCTCCACCGCCGCGCACCAGGACTTGCAGAGCCCCGAGCTGTATATCAATCGGGAGCTCAGCTGGCTGCAGTTCAATCTGCAGGTCCTCGAAGAGGCCGTCGACGGCAATCGCCCGCTGTTCGAGCGAGTGAAATTCCTCTCGATCTTTGCCTCCAACCTGGATGAGTTCTTCATGATCCGGGTTTCCGGACTCCGCAACCAGCTCATGGGTGGAGCGCTGGAGGCACCCGCCGACGGGATGACACCCGCCGAGCAGCTGGCGGCAATCCGTCTCCGGTTGCAGCCGCAGTTGGAGCGGTACCAGGAGGCCTGGGGAGGCATCATCGACGAGTTGGCCGACGAGGGGGTCCAGATCCTCCTGCTCGAGGACCTCAAGAAGAAGCAGCGCAAGCTGCTCCGCAAGTACTTCGAAACCGAGATCTTCCCCGCCCTGACGCCGCTGGCATTCGACCCCAGCCACCCCTTCCCGCACATCTCCAATCTGTCGGTGAACCTGGCCGTGGTGCTGCGTGATCCTCGCCTCGGGGAGCGCTTTGCCAGAGTCAAGGTTCCGCACATGCTCCCGCGCCTGCTCCGAATTCCCTCCGAAGAGCGAGCGGAGGCCTTCGAGACCCTCGGCCTGGCGGAGGTGGCGGCCAACAACTTCGTCTGGATCGAAGAGGTGGTTCACGACAACCTGGATTTGCTGTTTCCTGGTGTCGAAGTGGTCGATGCCTACCCCTTTCGGGTGACCCGCGACGCCGACGTCGAGATCGAAGAGGACGAGGCGGCCGACCTGCTCGCCGCGGTCAGCGAGGGCCTCGAGATGCGCCAGTTCGGTTCGGCGGTGCGGCTGGAGATCGACGCCACCACCCCCGACCATATTCGGGACATCCTCGTCGCCAACCTCGACGTCGCTCCGTACCAGGTGTTCGCCACCGAAGGCCCCCTCGGGATGGCCGACCTCATGGACCTGATGGTGGTGGATCGGCCGGATCTGAAGGAGCCACCCATTCAGCCGCGGCTGCCGCCGGTTCTGCAAACGGATGAGAGCATCTTCTCGATCATGCACCGGCGCGACGTGGTTCTCTACCACCCGTACGACAGCTTCGCCCCGGTGGTCGATTTCATCCGCGAGGCGGCGCGTGATCCGCAGGTCGTCACCATCAAGCAGACGTTGTATCGGATCGGCGACAACTCACCGATCGTCGATGCCCTGCTGGAAGCGCGTGAGAAGCACAAGCAGGTAGCCGTGCTGGTGGAATTGAAAGCCCGTTTCGATGAGACCACGAATATCGAATGGGCGAGGGCGCTGGAAGAGGCGGGTGTTCATGTCGTGTACGGGGTCATGGGCCTCAAGACCCACGCCAAGCTCTCGATGGTGGTGCGGCGCGACTCGGACGGGCTTCGCAGGTATGTCCACATGTCATCGGGCAACTACAACGTGGCGACTGCCCGTATCTATACCGATATCGGCCTGTTCACAACCGACCCGGACATCGGTGCCGACGTCTCGGACGTCTTCAATTCCCTCACCGGCTATTCCCGCAAGGACGAGTACCGCAAGCTCCTCGTGGCGCCCAACTCGATGCGCCAGGAGATCGCAGAGCGAATCGATCGTGAGATCGCCATTCACGAGGCGCAGGGAGGCGGCTACCTCGCCTTCAAGATGAATGCGCTCATCGACCGTGAGATCATCGAGCAGCTCTACACGGCCTCCCGAGCAGGGGTCACCGTCGACTTGCAGGTGCGGGGCATCTGCGCCCTGCGGCCGGGCGTTCCCGGCGTGTCCGACAACATCACCGTGACGTCCATCGTCGGCCGCTACCTGGAGCATGCGCGCATCTACTACTTCGGCAACGCGGGCGAACCGGAGGTGTTCGTCGGGTCGGCCGATCTGATGCCCCGCAACCTCAACCGGCGGGTGGAAGTGCTGTATCCGGTCGAGGACCCCAACATGAAGCGCATCGTGGTGGAGAAGATCCTCGAAGTTCATCTGGCCGACAACACCCAGGCCCGCATTCTGCTGGCGGACGGGACCTATCAGCGGCGGGTTCCCGCCGACGGCGAGGCGGCAGTCGATAGTCAGATGATGATGATCGACCAGCGGGAGCCCTGGCTCATCGCCTAACGGGACGCCACCGCTTCCCAGTCGTCGTACGAGGTGGCGAGCCCGTCGCTGTTGAGGCGCAGCTCGCGTTCGCGGCCGCCGATGCCAACCCGGTACGACCGTTCATCGACCCGGGAGATCTCGAGCTCGACGGCCCGGACGGGTTCGCCGGGATACCCAATGAACACCGCGCTCGTCGTGGCCCGGTCGGCGGCTCCGGTCCCGAGCCGGTTGACGACCAGCGTGAGGGCAGCCGGTGAGAAGCCGAGCGCGACGTCGAGGCAGCCGGACAGGTCTGCCAGCTCGTTGCCGTCGAGCGTCCAGGTTCCTTCCCCGTCGCCGCTCAGTGCGAGGCGGGCATCAGGCTCTCCGCCGAGGATGTGGATGCCAACGTCGCGAGGTTGCCACGAGGGGTCGGTCATGAGCACGTACCGAACCTCCAGGGGGATGCCGTTTCGACCGGTGAGTACCGTGCCCGCCAGGCGGTAGCCGCGGCGAGTGGTGTTGAGCGTCGACCGATCCAGCGTGTTCCCGGGGCCCTTCCAGAGGATGCTTGCCATACCCGGCACCTTAGACCCGGCCGGCGTCCCCGGGCGGGCCGGGCCATAGACTGGACCGGTCGAGACCAAAAGGAGACGCCATGCCCGTGAGCAAGAAGATGCTGGCCGCGCTCAATGATCAGATCACCATGGAGCTGGCGGCATCACACTCCTACCTGGCCATGGCGGGCTGGTTCGAGTCACAGAACCTGCCGGGAATGGCAGCCTGGATGCAGATCCAATCGGCGGAAGAGCGGGCCCATGCCCTGAAGTTCTTCGCCTTCGTCGCCGACCGTGGCGAGGACGTGGAGCTGGGAGCAATCGAAGCGCCGGCGGGCACGTACCGGTCGGCGCTGGCTGTGTTCGAGCAGGCATTGGCACAGGAGAAGAGCGTGACGGCAGCCATCAACAACCTCTACGCGCTCGCCAACGCAGAACAGGAGTACGAGGCGATTCCGCTGGTGACCTGGTTCATCAACGAGCAGGTGGAGGAGGAAGCCGCGGTCGACCAGGTGGTGGAGGACCTCCGCCGGGCCGGCGACGACACGCAGGCGCTGCTGATGCTCGATCGCGAGCTCGGCTCGCGGCCGGCGTCACCATGAGCGGCCTCTCGCAGCGTGCCGAAGCCATCGCCGAGTCGGTGACGATGGCGGTCACTGCCAAAGCGGCCCGCCTGCGGGCCGAGGGAAAGGCGGTGATCGGCTTCGGAGCCGGCGAGCCCGATTTCGCTACTCCTGCTCACATCGTGGCTGCAGCCGAGGCAGCCTGTCGCGATCCCAAGGCCCACCACTACGGTCCGGCGGCTGGTATGCCGGCATTGCGGGAAGCGATCACTGCCACCGCCCCGGCGATGGACGCTGCCTCCAGCCAGGTGGTGGTGACCAATGGCGCCAAGCAGGCGGTGTACCAGACGTGCTCGGTGCTGCTCGACCCCGGGGATGAGGCGCTCGTTCCCGCCCCCTACTGGGTCACGTATCCGGAAGCGGTCAAGCTGGCGGGGGCCACCCCGGTGGCGGTTCCGCACGGCCCGGATCTCAAGGTCACCCCGGAGGGCCTGGAGGCGAAGCGAACCGACCAGACCAAGCTGCTCATCTTCGTGTCGCCCTCCAATCCGACCGGAGTCGTCTATGCGGCCGACGAGCTGGCCGCCATCGGCCGCTGGGCGGCCGAGCACGGAGTGTGGGTGCTGAGCGACGAGATTTACGAGCATCTCACGTACGGAGGCATCGAAGCGGTGTCGATGGCGGCGGCCGCTCCGGAGGTGCTCGACTACTACGTCCACGTGAACGGGGTCTCCAAGACCTACGCCATGACCGGCTGGCGGGTCGGCTGGCTCATCGCCCCACCTGAGGTCGCCAAAGCCGCATCGTCGCTGCAGTCGCATCTCAGCTCCAACGTCTCCAACGTGTCCCAGATGGCAGCGCTGGCAGCCTTGCAGGGAGGGCTCGAGTCGTCACACACGATGCGGGAAGCCTTCGACCGCCGCCGGTTGCGGATGGTTTCGATGCTGCGGGCCACCGCCGGTGTCCAGCTGGTGGAGCCGATGGGCGCCTTCTACGCCTTTCCGGACGTGACCGAGCTCATGAACAAGAAGGGCATTGCCTCGAGCCTCGACCTTGCCTCGCTGCTGCTGGACGAGGTCGAGATCGCCGCCGTCCCCGGCGACGCCTTCGGCGCGCCCGGGTTCATGCGCTTCTCGTTCGCCTTGTCGGACGAAGACCTCGGAGAGGGCCTCACCCGCCTCCAGGAGTGGGCGGGGTAGGGGGCGGGTCAACTTCCCGCCCCCCATCACCCTCAGTCGCTACGTGGCCTTGATCGCCTCCTGCCACGCCTTCTTGTAGTAGCCGACGGCCCGGTCGAACTTGCCGTCGGCGATCGCATCGGCCGCCTGTGCCATGCGCGCCAGCGCCTTGTCGATGCGCCCTTGATCGCCACCGCCGAGGATGGCGGCGGTGATGGCTACCTGGGCCAGTTGCCGATCGGCTTCCAGCAGCTGATCGATGGCGGCCTGGGCATCGATGTCATCCGGTGCGTCGACCTTCATCAGCTCTTTGACGGCCATCCGCTCCCGGTCGAAGACGTGCCTGCCCTTCTTGGCGTCCAGTGTCGAGGAGCTCGTCCACCATGCCGGGTTCAAGCTCTCCTCGATCCGGTCGATGGCCTTGGCGATCCGCTTGTCGTTCTTCGTGTCGCCGGTCGGGAGCAGCAGCGACAACTCGAGTGCCGTGTCCTCCTTGAGCGACTTCGCCGTGTCGAGATTGAGCCCGATGATGACCGGGTCGTGGTCCGACGAGCGGAACTCGTCGGGGTTGTAGAGACCCGGCTGGTTGAAGTTGTTGTAGTCCAACCCGCTCGGCTCGTCGGCGTTGACATGCCAGAAGGCGGCACCCGCCACCTGCGGCGTCATCGTCCCGCTCGCCAGCCCGTGGTCCAGGTAGCCGGACTGGCTGAAGAAGTTGAACGAGTACGCCCCGGCGGCGTACCCGGTGCCATGGAACGCCTCGATCAGGTCTGTATATCCTCCGGCTTCGATCGTGGTGACAGGATCCTCCTGGGCATAGGCGTTCAGGTCGCCGATGATCAGGAAGTCGCTGTCGCCGCTGCCGGTTGGGTCGGTGGCCAGGAAGTCGACGATCGCCTGGGCTGCTTTCGTACGAGTCACGTTGCAGTTGCCCTGGCCGTCGCCGGCGTCCGGGTCATCCGGAAGACACGGTGAGCCCTTCGACTTCAAGTGGTTGACACCCACCGTGAAGATCGCCCCGGTGGCGTTCTCGACGAACGACTGCACGACCATTGGCCGGTTCCTCGTGTCGTCGAAGTTGGAATCGTCGGTGGAGTCGAGCACCTCGAAGCCGCCGAGCGGCGTCACTGCGGCCGGCTGATAGAGCACGGCTTGCCGAATGGCGTCGCTGCCGATGGCGCCGGTGGCGATGAACGCGTACTTCCCCGGCGAGGTGGCGGCGTTGAGCCCGGCCACCAGATCGGCGGTGGGCACATCGCCCGGGTAGTTCTCGATCTCCATCAGGCCGACGACCTCGGCGTCGAGCTGGCTGATGGCGTCGACCAGCTTGGCGCGCTGGCGTCCGAACTCGAATGCGTTATCGGCGCCGCGGCAGCCCTGGTTGCCGAGCGGGCCGCAGATCGGACCCGCGTTGTCGAGCGTGGTGAAGTAGTTCAGCACGTTGTAGGCCGCCACCTCAATGGTGCCGCCGACGCTCGGAACGCCGGGGCGACCGTTGACGCGCGTGAACACCGGAGCGACGGTCGGATGGATCTCGTAATTGCCGAACGAGAAGCTCAGGTTGCCGGTCAGGCTCGGGATCGTGTCACCCGTCCGCAGCGTGTTGCCGGCGCCCAGGTACGGTGGGAACGGCAGCGGGTTCTGCACGGTGCTGCCATCGTCCAACTGGATGCGGCTCCGGTTGTTCAGGTCCTGGAGCGCGTTCGCCGGCGCTCCTGGAGCGACCACGTTGGTCGGATTGTCGAGTGGTCCGTTGATCGACAGGTCGACCTCGCCGAAGCGGGCCCACGTGAAGTTGCCCGAGGCGTGCAGGGTCTGGCTGATGGTGATTTCCATCCCCTCGACCCACTCCCAGTCGCTGACCGCGCTCACGGGCAGCGACCACGACGCCGGCGCCGTGGTGCCCGTCGGGGTGCAGACGGTGACGCTGAGGACGTTGTTCAGTTCGGTGAGACCGTTGAACTCGGCCACCGTGCCGCGCACCCGCACTGTATTGCCGGGAACGACGCCGGGGCCTACTCCGTTGTTGAAGACGAAGATGCCCTCGGACGTGGTGCCGTCACCGTCGAAGTCGCCCGTCTCCTCCTGCATGAAGAAGCCTCTCAACTCCGTGGCGCCCTCGAAGTCGCCGGTGACGATGCCTTCGATTTCCCGGATGTTCCCGGTGTCGGGATTGAGGGCCCCGCCCTCCTGGATGTCGTGGATCAGCGTGGCGGGGTTGTTGCACACACCGACCGGGTCGGTCAGCACGCTGATGGCGACGTTGACGGCGTCGGGCGTGTTCTCGGCCTCGCCGATAGCCGGTGAGCCCGGGAAGCTGGGGAAGCCGAAGCCGTCGAAGTCGTTGCGCACCCAGTCACCGACGGCGTCGGTGTCGGTGCCGTTGGGGATGCGGGATGCGCCCCCGGCGCCGAACGGGTTGCTGTCGAAGAACGGATCCAGCACGGTCGCTGAGTAGGTCACGTCGGAACTAAAGCCGTCTGACGTGGCGACGTCGTCGACGATCCGCGTCCACGGCGTCGAATCGAACGTGCCGTCGTTGTCGGTATCGAGGTCGGTGCCGACGCTGCCGGAGAAGTTCTCGACCAGCAGGATGGTGAGGGTGCCGTTCTCCATGTCCTCGGGGTCGACCCAGTAGCCACTCGCGTTGGTGGTGCCGACGGGCAGCGCCGCGTCGATGACACCGGCGCCGGTGCTGTCTCCCTCGATCTCGAGGACGGTCAAAGCTGAGTAGTCGGTGGACGGGTCGCCGAATACCTCGACGAACGCCTGGGTGTCGCTGTCGGTGTGGTTGGCGACGAACTCGTTGATGACCGGGTCGGCCGTCGCGGCCGTGGTCGAGTAGGTGCCGATCGGGAACGGGGTTGCCGCCGTTCCGTTGGAGGTCTCACCGTCGAGCGCGTTGGGACCGCTGAAGGTCCAGTTGCCGAGGATGAACGTCGTGCCGTCCTGGCCGGTTCCGTCGGTGCGGTATGCCCAGCCGTCGAGGTACTCCCAGGGCTGGCCGGTTCCATCCGTGTTGATGTCGCCGAAGACGTCGACAACACCGCCGCTCATGAACAGCTCGATGGCATCATCGCCGTTGATGCTGGCCGCGGAGCTCGTGTAGTCGGGTGCAAAGCCGAAGAACGTCGTGAATCCGGTCGACTCGCTCGCGACGTAGATGAAATCGCCCGCCGTCGCCGCCACAGCCGGAAATGTGAATTCCTCGCCGTCGCTGCCGCCGCCGTTGTTGGCAGAGCCGAGCCCGTAGATGGAGAGGTCGGCGATGTTGTTGACGACGTACACCTCGATGGCCTTCGGGACGCCGCCCGTGAGCGGTCCGTCGACCACGCCGGTGATCACCAGATCACCCGTCGTCGCGCGGGCCGACGTTGCCGTGGCCACCATTGCCGGCAGCAGCGCTGCCAGCATCGCCAGCAGCACGCCCAGGCTGATTACAGGATTCCGTCTTGCCGTCATGTTCACAATGTGCCCCTTCGTCCCTGCATGCGAAAGCCCGGGCGTGGCGCCCGGGCTCGACTCGTCCGTCCAATTCTGAGCTCGATGGTGGTGGGCACCGTTCGAGAGCCGAGGCGAGTGAGCAGCCGTGGCGGCTCGTGCATCGATCGGTCCTCCAGTCCCCGCCGACGGCACGCCAGCGCGGCGGCCGTCGAGCTCCTCTCCCAAACTACCCGACCAACCCTACACCACTGAGCGCGGCGGTCGGCCGGGCGCCCCGGTCGGTCCGGCTGTGGCCACAGGGCGGCGATCACCGCCGGCGAACCAGAGCCCCGGGCCCGGGGCCCGGGGCTCTTCCTGTGGTTCCCGCTACGGTGTCACATCCGTGATCCGTCCTTCACCACCCTCGGGATAGTCGGCCGCCGAGATGAGCCCGCCAAGCGGCCCGGTGATGTAGTTGGCCAGCGCCTGCTGGTAGGACACGCCGACCGAGGTGAACGGCGCTCCCATGAACGGGTAGCCGTCGCCTCCCCGAGCGAGGAAGTCGATCGTCGCCACGGTCAGGGTGTCACCGGGGAGCACGTCGTTGCCGACGTCACAGCAGATGACGGTCGTATCGTCCAGCACGATGCTGGTTACCCGGTCCCCGTCGGTGGTGATGGCGCCGGTCACTGGGTCGATCACCTGGGCGGTCCTGCCGGTGTCGTACTCGAAGCTGAAGCCGGACACTTGTGCGAATCGGCCCTCGGAGCCGGGTGCCCCGGAGATTGCCCGCTCCAGGATCTGTCGGAATTGGTCCCGGGGGATGTCGGGGATCACCGACACGAAGTTGGAGAACGGCAGGATGTCGAACGTGTCCAGCTCGCTGATCGGGCCGGCCGGGATCAGCGTGTTGTTGCGGATCCCTCCGCCGTTCTGAAGCGCCACATCCGCAACCGGCACTCCAAAGCCGGCCGCCAGCGCCGAAGCCTGCCACCGCAGCGAGTCGGCCGTCAGGTTGCCCAGGTTCGTCTCCTCGGTGCGGATACCGGGGTCACGGCGCCCTTCGAGGTCCACCTCCGAGGCCGCGATCACGTTGGCGGCCAGGTCGGCGACGAATGCCGCGACCGGGTCGACGACCTTCCGCTCGAACCTCTTGTTGGCCTTGACGCCGTCCGGCAGCGACTCGTCGGCGACCCTGATCGGCCCGCCCGACCAGGAGGTCACGTTGCCGTCGCCATCGAACTCGACCTCGAGCCGGCCCAGGTATTTGTAGTCGCCGGCGGTGGTCACGACCGGGACCGTGTCTCCGTCGGCGTTGGTGGTGAGCAGCGGGTAGGGGCCGTCCGGCACGTCGCCTGGGACCAGGAGGTCTCCGGGGTTCGCAAGCACCTCGTCGCCGCCGCCGGCGATCATGACATCCAGGCCGCTGAGAAGCGGCGCCAGGGCAACGTCGTCGTCGGCGTCCTGCAGATGGCTGATCATGATGATCTTGTCGATGCCATCGGCCTCGAGCGCATCTATCTCGGCCTGGACCTCGGCCGCCACGTCCTGGAGCACGATCACATTGCGGGGGCTCGAGATGAGCCCCAATTCCGGTGTGATGGCGCCGACGATGCCGATCCTTTCGCCACGCTCCTTGACAACCGTGCTCTGAACTATCACGCCGTCGTCGGCCAGCGCTTGCAGCGCCGGCTCACCGCTGAAGTCGAGATTGGCGTTGACGTAGGGCGGCTTGCCGGGCTTCTTGAACCCATCCGAGATGAACTCTGCAAGCACGTCGGGCCCGAAGTCGAAGTCGTGGTTGCCAAGCGAGATGGCGTCGTACCTGAGCATGTCCAGCGCTCTGGCGTCGTACCAGACCCCGGCGTCCAGGCTGGCGGTGAACTCGGGCCCGGCCAGGAAGTTGTCACCAGACGAAACGAAGATGACGCCCCGCTTGGTCTTGTCGCCTTTCGGTCCCTTCTTCGCTTCCTTCTTCGCCTGCTTGACGAGCGTGGCGAAGCGAGCCACACCTCCGAAGTCCTCGAGTCCCGACCCGGCGTTGATCAACTGGGATTCGCCGTCGTTGTTGTGCAGAATCGTGAGGGTGAATGGCCGGTCTCTGCCTGCCGAAGCCGCGCCGGCGAGCAATGATGCCAGCAGGGCCATGGCCGCCACCAGGACGATGATTCCTCGCCTCCCCCCGGGCACTCCGGCGCGGTCCCGGCGGCGCAAACGTATCTCAGACGGATTGTGCATGAGCTCTCCTACCCTCTCAGACGGCTCGCCGGCGCGGGAGCCGCTCGTCTTGTCTCTACCGGCCGGACGGGAGGAGCCGGGGAACGGCGCAGCGAACAATTCGCTGCGACGGCCCTCGATCTACTCCCGACCCGGGTTACGGGCCCAACCCTACACCACGGAGAGCGGCCCTCCGCCGACGCTATCCACGGCCTCCATGCTCGGCCTTCGCGAGAAGGGCGAGTGCTTGCCGGTACCCGTCGATTCCCTGCCCGCTGATCTGCGCCAGGCAGGCGGGCTGGATAACCGACCGGCGACGCCATTCTTCGCGGGCGTGAATGTCGGAGATGTGCACCTCGACGGAGGGGAGGGCGACCGCGACGAGGGCGTCGTAGATGGCGTACGAATAGTGGGTGAGGGCACCGGCGTTTATCACGATGCCGTCGCTGGCGCCGCCGGCGGCCTGGATACGGTCGATGATGGCGCCCTCGTGGTTCGATTGGAACGTCGACACCGCCAGGCCCAGGTCGGCGCCCCAGCCGACACAGAGCTCATCCAGCTCGCCGAGGGTGGTGGTCCCGTAGATCGCCGGCTCCCGGGTGCCGAGCAGGTTGAGGTTGGGCCCATGGATGACGAGGACACTCGGCATCAGGGGGAGGCGTGTCCCGGGGCCAATACTTCGGCTTCGGCCAGGGTGGATTCTCCGAGCAAACCCTCAGAGAGATCGAACCGATCGGCGAACTCGGCGACGAACGCATCCGCCACCTTCTCGAGGTCGCGGGGAGCCCCGAGCTCGTCCTCGACGCTCCCGGCGGTTGCCGGCTCCCATGGAACTCCCAATGCCCGGTACACCGGTATGAGCACGTGTCGCACGGCGGCGGCGTCGTTGACGACGATCACCCCGCCCACATGGGCGGCCCCCCGAATCACCCGCTGGCCGACGCCCATGATCTTGCGCTGTCGGCGGGCGTTGACGCTGTAGGCGCCCGGGCAGTACTCGCCCGGGATCTCACCGATATGGGCTTCGACCCCGAGGCCTTCGAGGGTGGCGGCAACAATGTCGGCCATCTCCTTGAAGCGGGTCGTGATCCCGGCTCGCGCCTCCATATCGGGCACGGTCCAGGCGAAGGCAATGGTGCCGGGGTGGAAGACGGCCGCCCGGCCGCCGGCCAGTCGTTCGATGGCGGCGAAGCCGCGCTGGCGCGCCTCCACGGTGGCCGTCCTGTACCCGTCGGCGGCAATATCCTGCCGGCCGAAGGCCACCATCCGGCCGGGGATGCTCACCCGCAGGGTCTCACCGATCTCGCCCCGAGCCGCCCGGCGGAGAAGGGCGTGCGATACAGCCGTATCGAACACCGGCTGATTGGGGAAGCTGCGCCGGATGAGTGTGATGGTCCGCAGCACCCCCGCATCGTACCCGGTCGCACCGGCATTGCGGTGAGGAGCCCGGTTGGATCAGGGGGGTGTGCCGCTGGTGGTGTAGGTGTGGCCGAGTTTGCTGGTCCATTGGTGGCCGCCGTTGGGGAGGGGTTTATGGGTCCATCCTGCGCGGTGGCGGATGATGTGGTGGTCGTGGCGACAGAGGGGGGCGAGGTTGGGCGTGAGGGTGGGTCCGGCCTCTGCGTGGGGTATGCGATGGTCGAGGTCGCAGTCGGTGGCGGGCATGCAACAGCCGGGAAACACGCAGGTGGGAAATTGGCTTTGCACGGTGCTGCGCTGGCTGGTCGTTGGGCGTCGCCGGGTTGCTCCGGTATCGACCACTCGGCCGGTGGCTGGATCGGTGATGGTGTAGCGCCACTCGGCCCGGGGTTGTGATTGGGTGACCTGGCGGGCGATGTCGGCGATGACGGGCCCGTAGCCGGCGAGTTCGCCGGGGTGGTCGGCGAGTTGGTGAGGGTTTCGAGGTCGACGTGGATGTCGACCATGCCGGCACTACGGTCTGGCTCGGTAGTGCCCTGGAGCAGGTCGAGGAGGATATCGGCGCGGAGTTGGTCCATGCTGCGCGACTCGGTGGCCGACCGCAAACTCCGGGCGATCTGGTTGATTCGGCGGGTGATGGCGGCCACTCGATGCGGGGGGAGATTGAGCCCGAACAGGTGGGCGGTGCCGTCGGGAGTGGGTTCGGACACCACTCGCCGGCCGGCAATCGCCCCCCGATATCGGTCGGCGGCTTGTTCAGGATCAGCGTCGAGGCTGAGCCGCCGGATGCGGGCCATGAGTTGGCCGGTGGTGAGCCGTGGTGCCTCGTCGATGACCTGGTCGACGACGTGCTGGGCGGTGGCAGCGGGGAGGTGGCTGGTGGTGTGGACGATGGCCCGGGCCCGACGCGGATCGATCTCACCGCCGGCCAGGAGCTCCCACACCCGGGGGAGGCGGCTTCGGAGGTCGAGGGCGAGGCTCAGTTCGGTGTCGGCGGCGCGGCGGGTCAGTCGCAGGGCGGCGCGGATTTCGGCAGCAGCGGCCTCGGTTGCGAGTTGGATGTCGTCGTCGATGTGTGAGATCGAGTCGGAGACGGCGGCCATCGCATCGTAGGTTTGGGCGGTGTAATGCGAGGCCATTCGCTGGTGAGCTCGGAGTACCACGACCCGGTCATGTCCGGATATGTCTTTGAGGTTGATCCGGGACAGGAAGACTGCAAGGGTCCACACCCCGGTTCGATGTCGTCTAATCCGTCCAGCGTGCCGTGGGCCTCTTCGACCTTCTCGCGCTCGAACATATGTTCGATCATATCAGGAGGGTGAGACACGAAACCCGCCCGGCTGGAATCCTTGCGGGTACGCGGAGGTTTGCACCGTCCTACCCTCTCCTTCCAGGAGGATGCATGTTTCATTCGGGCGGCTGGTGGTCGTATCTCAAGTACGACGAGGAGCAGGACAAGCCGACGTTCGACCGAGCGCTGCTCAAGCGCGTCATGACCTATGCCAGCCCGTACCGCCTCGAGCTCGGGCTGGTCTTCATCACCATCATCTTGATCACCGCCGTCACCCTGCTTCCGCCGCTGCTGATCCGCGATCTGATCGACCGGGCCATCCCGGATGGGAACATCGGCCGGGTGACGGTGCTCGGCATCCTCATGGTGGCGGTGCCGCTGGTGAACGGCGTCCTCGGGGTGCTGCAGCGGTGGGCCTCCGCTCGGGCGGGAGAGGGCATCATTTTCGACCTCCGCCGTCAATTGTTCGCACATCTGCAGGGCATGTCGATGCGGTTCTTCACCAACACCCGTACCGGCGAGCTCATGTCCCGCCTCAACAACGACGTGGTAGGCGCCCAGCAAGCGATCACCGGGACGCTCGTGACCATCGTCTCCAACATCTTCATGGTTGTGTTCGCCCTCGCCATCATGCTGCAGCTCGAATGGCGCCTCACCCTGCTGGCCGTGATGGTTCTCCCGCTGTTCGTGATCCCGTCCCGCCGGGTCGGCAAGGCGCTTCGGCGGATCGCCCGGGAACAGATGGAGCGAAACGCCGACATGAATGCCACCATGAACGAAGCGCTCAACGTCTCTGGTGCGCTGCTGGTCAAGTTGTTCGGGCGGGCTCGCGATGAAGGGGCGCGGTTCGAAGAGGAGGCCGCCGACGTGCGTGACCTCGGGATCCGGCGGGCGCTCATAGGGCGCTGGTTCTTCATGTCGCTTGGCCTGGTGAGCGCGCTCGGGACCGCCGCCGTGTTCTGGGTGGGAGCGGTCCTCGTCATCAACGGGGACCTCGATATCGGCACGGTGGTCGCTCTGTCGCTCTACTTGCGGGAGCTGTACGGGCCGCTTTCGGGCCTCTCCAACGCTCGGGTGGAGCTCGCCACCAGCCTGGTTTCGTTCGAGCGGGTCTTCGAGGTGGTCGACATCGACCAGGAGATCAGCCAGCACGACGATGCGGTCGAGCTGGCGGACATGCGAGGCGCCATCAGCTTCGAGGACGTGACGTTCGACTATGCGGCCGGCGGCGAGGTGGGCCTGCAGTCGATCAAGCGAGTGTCGATGTGGCGTCCTACTGAAAAGGTCGATGAAGATGCCGAGCTGCAGGTGCCGACCAGGCGGACCGCGCTGGAGGGAGTCTCCTTCGACGTCGAGCCCGGCGAGCTCGTCGCGCTCGTCGGCCCGAGCGGCGCCGGCAAGACGACCGTGACCTATCTGGTCCCCCGCCTGTACGACGCCACGTCCGGCGCGGTGCGCATCGACGGACACGACGTGCGTGACATCGAGTTCGATTCGCTCGCCCACCACATCGGTGTCGTCACCCAGGAGAGCTACCTGTTCCACGATTCCATCGCCGCCAACCTCCGTTACGCCAAGCCCGAAGCCACTCAGGAGGAACTGGAGGCAGCCGCCCGGGCCGCCAACATCCACGACTACATCGCCTCTCTCCCCCGCGGGTATGAGACCCGGGTGGGGGAGCGGGGCTATCGGTTGTCGGGTGGTGAGAAGCAGCGGGTCGCCATCGCCCGAGTCATCCTCAAGGATCCCCGCATCCTGATCCTCGATGAGGCGACCTCCCATCTCGACGCCCGGTCCGAGGCTCTCATCCAGGAGGCGCTCGATGGCATCATGCGGGGCCGGACGTCGCTGGTCATCGCCCATCGTCTGTCGACCATCCTGGCGGCCGACCGGATTCTGGTCCTCGATGAGGGCCGCATCGTCGAAGCGGGTACCCATGACGACCTGCTCGGCGCGGGTGGGCTCTACGCCCGGCTCTACGAAACCCAATTCCGAGCCGGCGCCCCCGTCTAGACCGAGGCCTCCCAACCGTCGTAGCGCCCACCGCCGGCCCGGGCTGCCTGCATGAACATCTCGCCGTCCGCCGCGACATTGTGGGGAGTCAGGACGTACCCCTGCCGTTCGAATGTGACAGACCACGTGTCGTAGCCTTCGACGGGCGGCCCGATCGTCGACTGCCATCCTGCCACTGTTTCGGAAGCCATCCGGGCTGCAGCTTCATCGACGAGGTCGTAGATGAAATGGAGGACATGGCGCGGCTCGGTCAAAGTAGCACCGGCGTCGACGAGGGCCGCCAGGACCAGCTTGTCCTCCGCCCGGGCGGATTCGTACGGGCCGAGCTGGCTTTTCTTGCGCCGGAACATGGGCCGATGCTACGCCAAGGGGCATGCGGCTCAACACTTAGGTGACTCTCAGGTTCGCTTAACAGACTCCACATGTCGGCGCCGCATCCTGGAACCGTGACAGGTTCTTGGAAAGGAGAACAGAGATGAGACAGAGTCTGAAGATCGGATTCGTCGCCCTGGTGGTGGCCGCGATGGCCGCCGGCGGACTGGCGTTCGCCCAGACCGACGGGACCGACGATTCGGTCCCCCCTACCGACGACTCGCAGGTCGAGGAGATTGTCCCGGGCGCCCCGCAGCTGGGGCTTCGCGAGAAGTTCGAGGGACGCCGCGGACACCATGGCATGCGGGGCGGCCCCGGCCATCTCGGCCGGGTAGCCGACATACTCGGCGTGGACGCCGACGTGATCCGGGATGAGCTCGAAGCCGGCGGAACGCTCGCCGACATCGCCGCCGCCAACGGGTCGAGCGGCTCAGCCCTCGTCGAGGAGCTGGTGGCCGACCTGAGCAACAAGCTCGACGAGGCGGTGGCGGCCGATCGGATCACCCAGGAGCGAGCCGACGAGGTCCTCGCCGAAGCCTCGGCGAAGATCACCACGCTCGTCAACTCCACGCAAGAGGAGATCCAGGCGGCCCGTGATGCGGAGCGGGCCGAGCGCCAGGCCGAGCGGGAAGCCCGTCGCGTCGAGCGTCAGGACACCCTGGCCAGCGTGATGGGGATTCCTTTCGAGGACATCCAGGCCGCGCTCGAGGACGGTGAGACGCTGGCCGAGATCGCCGCTGAGGGCCCGAACGCTCTCTCGGTCGACGAGCTCGTGGCCGGCCTGATCGCCCCGGTGGCCGACGACCTGCAGGCGAAGGTCGCCGACGGCACCCTGACCCGGGAACAAGCCGACGAGCGCCTCGCCGAGATCACCGCCCGGATGACCGAGCGAGTTCAAGCCGTACCCGGTGACCGGGCCGGCATCGACGGCCACCGTGGACGCCACGGACGGTGCGGCGGTCCCGGTTTCGGAGATCGCGGCGGTTTCGGAGGTGGCTTCGGTGGAGGGTTCGACATAGCCCCGGCCGATGAGGTGAGCCTCAGCGCCTGACGGTTCAGGAGCACTGGCAGCCGGTACCCTCCCTGCCGCATCGCCAGGACCTCCTAGCGCCAAGAGACCGGCCCGCGGGGCCGGTCTCTTCGCTTGCCGGGACGATCGGCTTTTTGTCACACCCGGTCGCCATAGTGTCCGGTATGAAGACGAAGACATGCAGACACATGCCGATGACCGTGGCCGGCATCGAGGTGGTCAGTTGCGCCACCTGTGGGGAAGTGTCGTGGTATCGCCGGGGTCAGTGGCTCGATCCCGCCGAGGGGATGGCGGCCCTATTCGGTCAGTACGACTTGGTGGGGCGACTCGAGGCGTTGTCGGCGCCGGCACCCGAAGTGCTTCTCTACGCCCCTCCGAGCGGCCGATGGCGGGCCCACCTCGATGCCTTCCCCAAGCAGGTCTGGCTGGAGGCCGCTCCCGGCCTGTGGCTGAGCCACGACCAGGTGCACCTGTTGCTGGCGCCGGCCGATCCCATCCATCTGGACAACCTCACCCGCGGCGCATGACCGCGCCGAGCCGCGCTACACCGTGGCGTGCAGCCAGCGGGCGATCCGGGTGCCGACCTCCTCACCCTGGTCTTCCTGCAGGAAGTGGCCGGCGCCTTCGATGGTGTCGAGGCCATCGGCCCCCGGTATCAGCTCGGCCAGCCGTTCTCCGGTCCGGGTCGAGAAGATCGGGTCGCCGGTCGAGAACAGGATGTAGGCGGGACGCTTCCACGTGGCAAGCTTCTCTCGTACCCTCATCATCTCGGCGGCACCGGGATCTCCGGCATCCAGCGGGACCATCATCGGGAACCGCCTGATCCCCGCCTTATGGGCCGAGCTCGGGAAGGGGGCGTTGTAGGCGGACAGGACGTCCTCACCCCACGGATGCGCCTGGCTGCGGGACATGAGGAAGTCCACGGGAAGGTCGGGCGTTCTCCCCACCCACTCTCGAAACTGCATCCAGGTGTCCGACATCGATCCCCGGCCGGTGAACAAGCCGGTGTTCAGCACCACCAGGCGGGTCACGACCTCCGGATGCTCGACTGCATAGCGAAGGCCGATCGGCCCGCCCCAGTCCTGGCCCACGACGGTTGCGGCTGACAACTCGAGCGAGCCGAGCAACGCCGCTACCGAGCTCGTGTGCATGTCGTAGGTGTAGAACTCGTCGTCGACGGGCTTGTCGGACCTCCCGAGGCCGACGTAGTCGGGGGCGATGCACCGGTATCCGGACGCAACCAGGGGCGGAATCACCTTGCGATAGAGGAACGACCAGGTCGGCTCACCGTGCAAGAGCACCACCGGATCGCCGGAGCCCTCATCGAGGTAATGCATCCGTATGCCGTCCCACTCGAAGTACCTGGGCTGGAAGGGAAAATCCGGGAGATCGGCGAATGCGCTATCTGGGGTGCGGAGTACCTCCGTCACTCCGACTCCGATTCCTCATCTGGTGCCACGTGCCCCGGAATCACCAGCACCGGCCGACGGGTGTCGGCCATCACGCGCGCCGAGATGCTCTCCCACGCCGACTCGGTGAAGATATGGCGGGTTGCTCCCAGCACTACCAGGTCGGCGTCGATTTCCTCGGAGGTGCGAATGATGGCCTCCGCTTTGTCCTCACCCTCCAGATGCAAAGCCTCCGCCTCGATGCCCCGGGTCTGCAGCGCTGCCACCACCGGGCCCGTCAACCGGCGCCCCCGCTCTTCCACGTAGCGGGCGATGACTGCATCCTCCTCCTCTTCCCAACCGGGGGCAGATTCGGTGAGCGGCCGCCATTCCTCAGATCGGATTTCGTTGAGGAACGATCGCGGGATGGCGAGAACCGTGACCACCTTGACCGTGTCGCGGGAATCGACCAGGCGCTCGACGATGGCGGCGACCGGCTCAGGGGGGAGCACTCCGGCCGTTGCGATGAGCACATTCATCACCCGCGAGGCTAGCTGGACTCGGGCGCCGGCTCGGGGTGAAATGGCGTGTCGAGCCGTCCGGGCGCTAGTCGCCTCCGAGGACCGCGTTGACCCGCCGCAGGCACTCACCGGCCGCCGGCTCCGGCAAATCCGGGGCGGTAATGGCGAACCCGTCGCCCGGCCCCCTGGTGATGCCGACGACTCCGCCGTCGAGGCCATAGCTGGCGGCGCACGCCCGATACTCGTCGACGGCTCGCTCCTCAATCGAGTCGCCGCACGACGCCAGAACAACGGCCACCAGCACAGCCCCGATCCATCTCATGATCGAGCGTACCTCACAACGGAGGGATCGACGCCACGGGCTTCGGCCGGCCGATCGTGCCGGTGTCGGGGTATGGGCAGCCAGCTCCGTAGAGTCTCAGTCGAACGAAGGAGAGCACCATGTCCGACCTCCCCGTCGAACTCGTCAACAAGGTCACCTGGAAGATCCCCAATGCGCTGTGCCTGGTTGGGTCCCGGCACGGTGACGAATGGAACGGGATGACGCAGAGCTGGGTGACGCAGGTTTCGATGGAACCGGTCCTCATCGCCATCTCGGTCGATCAGAGCGCCGTCACCCATCGCCTGATCAAAGAGAGCCAGGTGTTCACCGTGAACCTGTGGGATGCCGAAGACACCCGGCCGTTCGTGAAGTTCTCGAAGCCGGCGACCAAAGACGGCATGACGCTCAACGAACGCCCCATCCGGGAGGGCGTCACCGGTGCCCCCGTATTCGAAGAGGCTGTGGCCTACCTCGAGTGCGAGGTGCGCCAGGCCATCGACGTCGGCACTCACACGCTGTTTCTCGGCGAGCTCGTCGCTGCGGGCATCGACGACGATGAGGCGGAGGTGGCGGCCATGTCGCACACCCGCATGAAGTACGGCGGTGTCAAGCGGCACTAGCCCGGGCTGGCCCCCGCGGCCGGATCGCCCGGCGCCCGCTGCCGATCGCGACTCCCGGCCGAGTGCTTGGCGGGTCTCGACCCAACGGGTTCGTCCGATGCCGTGTCGCCGCAACTCGTATCATCAGAGGACGTGTCTGACGGAGATCAACACCCCCTGGCCCGTGCGAGGCCGAGCGGCAGGACCGGAACCGAGCTAGCCGGGATCGGGGCGCGCCGCGAGCTGCGGATCGGCACCATGCGTCTCTCCGGCCGCCGGCGCCGCCCCTCTGGCGAGAAGCCGCCGTTGCCTCGCGAGCTCCAAGCGAGCGGCTGGTTCTGGATCTTGACCGGCGTGACGGTGGTGCTCGTGTGGATCTCGCTGTTCGCCTTCCCCGGCACCTCCAGCTGGTGGACCGACCGGGATATGACGGTGCTGCGCTGGCTGCGCGATCTCCGCTCCGACAGGTTGACCGGCATGATGGACGCACTCCATGCCCTCGGTTCACCGTGGCTCCTCCGGCCGCTGCGGTGGGCGACCATTCTGCTGCTCATCTTCTACAAGCGCTGGCGCCACTTGTTCGGTTTCCTGGCTGCGCTGTTCATCGTGGCCGTCGGTGTCAACGCGCTCGAGGTGGCCGTGGCGCGACCCCGGCCGCTCGTCGACATCATCGGTCCCTGGTCGGGGTACAGCCACCCGTCGGCGCCGGTGGCAGGCCTCTCGGTGACCTTCGGGGTCATGGGCATGTCTCTGTTCCCGAAGGGCCGGGTACGCAACCGCTTCCTGACCGTCTCCCAGGTGATCGCCTTTCTGCTGATCGTTGCCCGCGCCTACCTGGGAGTGGACCATCCAACCGATGGTGTCGTGGCCGGCCTCTTCGGATTCACCGTCGCCGTGCTCGTGTTCAAGTTGTTCGTCCCCGAGTCTGTGTTCCCGGTAGTCAACAAGCGGGGAGTCACCGCCCACCTCGACATCGGCGGTGCCCGGGGTGCTGCCATCAAGCAGGCAGTGCGCGACCAGCTGGGGATGGAGGTCCTGTCGATGCAGCCGTTCGCCCTCGAGGGGTCGGGTGGTTCTACGCCGCTGCGGCTGACGGTTGCCGGATCAGATCCCGAGAAGCCTGAGGTCCAGGTGTTCGCCAAGCTCTACTCGCAGACCCATCTGCGCTCGGACCGCTGGTACAAGCTGGGCCGGACCATCCTCTACGGTTCGCTCGAAGACGAGGTCCGGTTCTCGTCGGTGCGGCGCCTGGTGGAATACGAGGACTACATCCTGCTCAGGATGCAGGAGGCGGGTCTTCCCTCGGCCGAGCCCTACGGAATCGTCGAGATCACGCCGGAGCAAGAGTATCTCATCGTCACCGAGTTCCTCTACGGTGCCGAGGAACTGGGTGATGCCATCGTCGACGATGACACCATCCGCCAGGCGCTCCTGATCATTCGCAGGCTGTGGGACGCCGGCCTTGCCCATCGCGACATCAAGCCGGCCAACGTGATGGTTCATGACGGGCAGGTGAAGCTGATCGATGTTGCCTTCGCCACCGTCCGCCCGAGCCCGTGGCGCCAGGCAGTGGACCTCGCCAACATGATGATCATCCTCGGGCTGCGTCACGATCCGGCTCATGTGTTTGCCGCGGCGCTCGAGCTCTTCACACCTGATGACATCGCCGAGGCATTTGCCGCTACCAGCGGCATCACCATCCCCACCCAGTCCCGCTCGGCCCACAAGCAGTACGTGGCGGGGGGCCGGCCCGACCTCATCGAAACGTTCCGGTCGATGGCGCCTCCCAGCGAGCCGATTGGGGTGCAGCGCTGGAGCAGGCGCCGGCTGGCCCTGGGCGCCGGCGCCCTCCTGGCAATCTTGTGGCTGGCGGGATTCGTGGTCGACAATCTCACCGGTGCGGGGTTCGTGTGATGCGGCGAGCCGTCACTCTGATGGTGCTTGCGGTGTTGTCCGCCGGCTGCGCCACCAGCAACCTGGGCCGCTCCGTCCCGGCCTGCCCGGTCGATCCGGATGTCGTCAACACGGTCACTGCCACCATGATTCTCCAAATGCAGGCGGTCGACACTGCGGAATACATTCCCTGTCTCAATGATCTGAAGGTCGGCTGGTCATACAACGACCTCGTCGCCCACCGCGGCAAGAGCTCCTTCTCGCTCGACTCGGATCGGCTGGGCTCGCGTTTCCTGGAAGTCACCCTCACGCCCGCGTGCGACGTCGGGGCCGCTCCGGCACTGGCAGGCCCCCGTGATGACGTCGTTGAGTTCCGGAGCGTGACTCTTGTCGGCGCCACAGTCACGGTTGTGATCATCCCAGTCACCGGTCGGGAGACCGAGCATGCTGAGCTGATCGAAGATGAGCTGGAGGCTCGCAGCATCAATTCCCGGCAGGTCTTTGCCGTCTTCGATGACGACGACGAGCCCCTGGCCGACAAGGTCGCTGCCGCTGCCGGCCGGGGTCGTCCGGTCGTCATCGTCGACGAGCAGGATGCCCTCGCCGGCACGGCGACTTTGAGCATGCCGGGTGATGCGAGAGCCGAACGCGGCCTGGACCTCGAGGATCTGCTCGATCGACTGGCGCGGCGCCTCCCCGGGCCCAGCTTCACCGGCACATGGCATCAGGTGTTCCCGGGCGGATGCGTCACGTACGAGTTCGACGCCTCCGGACCGGGAGTTGATCGGCTGGCCGCCGACGTCGAGGAGGCCCTCGGCTTGTTCCCGGCCGGTGAGGTGCGGCGGGCTATGCGGGCTGAGGGCGTGCTCGGATGAGTGAGCATCCCCGCCACCGCCATCCGGCGCTCTTCGATGACCACCGGTGGGCAGTGGGAGGCGCAACGGCGCTGTACGTCTCGGCCGCCATCGTCATGGTCTGGATGGCGGTGGGCAGGTCCACCTTGCAGCCGATGGACGACTGGTTCCACGACCGGATGGTGTCCATCGAAAGCGACGTAGCGACCGTGTTGGCTCAGATCTTCAACTACGTCGGCAGTGCCTGGGTGACGGCGCCGTTGCGGGTGGCGGTCTCCGGATTCCTGTGGGCGCGGAAGCGCTGGGAGTGGCTGACGGTGTGGCTGGCGTCGATCGTCGTCGCCGAGATCTCGGTCACGGTGTTCAAGCTGCTCTACGACCGGCCGCGTCCGCTCGATCCCCTCGTCTCGACCACCGGGTCGGCATTCCCGTCGGGCCACGCTGTTGCCGGCGCCGTGACCGCCGTCGCTCTCGTGATCGTGTTCCTGCCCGCCGGACCGCATCGGCGCATCTGGGAGCTGGCCGCAGTGGCCTTCGCCTTCTTCATGGCGCTGAGCCGGACCTATCTCCGGGCGCACTGGCTCACCGACGTCATCGCCGGGACGCTGCTGGGGGCCGCAGCAGCTATCGCCGTCGGCGCCACCGTTCACCTGTGGTGGCTTCGCAACCGGGCGGACACGAGCCTCGATGCTTGACTCTCGCCGCCAGCAGCTGATCGCGTTGGCCGGAGGCGCCGCCGTGTTCGCTGCCAGCACGGCCGCCGTGTGGAATCAGAACGTCCCGGCCGCCGAAGAGAGCGCATTCGAGTGGATCAACGGCTGGCCGGGCTGGCTGGCGGTCCCCCTCTACCCGTTCATGCAGTTTGGGATGGTATTGGCTCCGTTCGTGGCCGCTGCGCTGGCGTGGTACCTGACCCGGGCTCGCCAGCCGGCTCTGGCCATGGTCACTACCGGCTTCGCCATGTGGATCCTGGCCAAGGCCGTCAAAGCGATTGTGGACCGGCCGCGACCGGGCGGTCTGCTGGAGCAGGACATCTTCTATCGCCTCGACGGCGGGCCCGATGGGCTGGGGTTCGTATCGGGCCATGCTGTGGTCGGGTTCGTCATAGCGGTGATCGCGACTCCCTATGTGGGCCGGTGGGCAGCGGTGCTGTGGGCGTTAGCCGCGGCTGCGGCGGCGCTGCGGGTCTACGTTGGCGCCCACCTTCCCCTCGACAGTGTCGGAGGAGCCGGTCTCGGCGTCGCCGCCGGTGCCATTGCCCTCATCATGATGCGGAGGCCGGCGCCAGCGCGTGTTTCGCCGCCAGACGACATATGAAAGAGCTCCCAGAGGCACCGGCAGCAGGAAGGTGATTGCGCGGAACACGAGCACGGCCGCCGCGATCTTGGACTCGAACAGTGATTCGCTCACAGTCGAAAAGTCGGCCGCTACCTGAAGCCCGACGGTCAGTCCCAGCTCGACGACCCCTACTCCGCCGGGTGTGATCGGAAGGGCCGAGATCAGGCGGATGAACGCGAACACCGCCAGAACCTGTACCCACGACAGAATCTCGTTGCCGACGCCCACGTGGCGCAGGGTCACCAGCAGCACGATGTAGAGCGACACGTGGCTGACCACTGTTGCAATCGTGAGGCGCAGCCAGCGATCCCGGAGGAGGCCCAGTGCCTGTGCACGGAACCGCACGCCGGCCTCGCCCCACTCTGTGACCGGCGGCTTGCGAACCAGGGCTCTCAGGCGGCTGACGGCCCGGCCGACCGACCCGCCGATGCGGCGGGCCAGCGATTCCTTGTACAGAAACAGGCTCCACAGTGCGATCGTGCCGAGCAGCATGGCGATACCGGCCACCGCCGCCACCACGCGGGCCGCCGTGATCTCACCCTCGAGAGCGAGCAACGCCAGGGCCAGCACGGGCATCCCCAGTTTGGCGAAGTTGTTCCACACTCCCGACACCACCGCCGCGAGGGTGAATTCGCCCTTGCCGAAGCCCCACGATCGGTACATGGCGTAGGTGACACCCACCGCGATTGCTCCTCCTCCCGGGAGGGTGTTGGCGACTGCGGTCGACGCCTGATTCGAGACCGCCGCCTGGGGGTAGGTGAGCCCGGGCATCACTGCGGTGAGCACGAACCAGTACGTGACGAGGTTCCAAACGGCAACCGCCAGGAGTGTGACCGCCTCCAGCCAGGTCATCGCGGTGATCTGGGCCCAAACGTCGCGGTAGCTGGCGAACTGTGGGAAGGCGAAAACGAAGATCGCCACCACGATGCCGAGGGATACCACAGCCTGGAGCAGCCGTTTGGCAGGGCCCGTGGGCGGTGGGCGGTCCTCCATCTGCTTCACGCTATCAGGGCGGGGGGTCTCCGCCGAGCTCGTAGCCGGGTTGTCCGTGCCCGATCCAGTCCTCGAACGCCACGTCGTTCCCGACGTCGTACCCGGCGGCGGCCGACATCACGTAGCGATGGTGGAGGAAGTCGCAGTAGGCCTGAACCGGGTTGCCTGCATTCGGGTCGAGGAGCCGAATGCGCTCCAGCATCGGCTCGAACACGCCCACCCTCCAGCGGACCGCGCCGATGGACTTGTCGGTGGGCGACTCGGGGTCGTCCTGGAGGGCGAGGAAATACTGGAGGTCGCCGAGAATGGTGCGCGCCTGTTTCTCGGTCGCCCAGATGCCGGTGAGCTCGCGCAGCCGGTTGCGGTGGAAGCGCCGGCTTCCCACCCGGAGGTTGAACCTCAGGTTGCCGCCGTCCTCGGTCGGGTCGAGCACGACATCGTCAACCTCGAAGCCGAGCTCGTTGAGGCTGTGGATCGTCTCGGTGATTCGGTATCGCTCGTTCGGCCCGACGTTCTCCCGGCGGTGGAGCTCTTTCCACAAGCCCCGGTAGCGGTCGGCGATGTCCTCGCCGAGGGCGAGGTCGGCTGCGTCGATCTCCCCTCCTGCCGATGCCGCAATGTCGGCCATGCCGCCTGCCACGTTCGTGATCATGACCTCCAGGTCCATCTCCCGTTGCCCGTCGCTGAGGCCGTGCTCGTGGACCTCGGCGGTCTCGGTGTCCACCAGGGTGGTTGCGATCGAGTCGGCGTCGTACTGGTAGAGCACGTTGGAGAGCGAACAGTCACCCCAGTAGAGCCCGAGGATGTGCAGCTCCGCCAGCAGCGCAGCGAAGGCATCGAGCATCTGGTTGCGACGCTTGCCGAATCCCGGGCCCTGCAACAGCTCCCGATACGAGAATGAGTGATCCAGGTACTTTGTGATCACCGCCGTCGACCACTCCTCGCTGGGATCGACACCCTCCCTCACCACATAGCCGGTTCCGATCACCGCCGGCCCCTCCACTGATTCCAGCCAGCGGAGGTTGTCCCATTCAGCCTGGGCGGGCCGACGCGGCAGCTCCTTGATGACGTAGATGCCTTCCCGGTATCCGACGAAGCGGACCTCATGGCGCGAGATCCCCTTCGGCAGGTCCATCAGCCGGTGATGGTTCCAATCTCTGATCGACGAGGTCCAGTCCAGGTCGAGGAAGTCGGGATGGCCCGAGCGGACGTTGAGAATCGGTTTCACCACGGCCCGGGATAGTAGGGCGCCCGGGCCCTCGCCCGACAGCACCGGCTCGAGCGGTAGCCTCTTGCCTCATGGACGTTCCCGCCCGGATTGAGGTTGAGGGTGGCCGCGAGCTCGTCCTCACGTGGTCCGACGGCACGACGACAACGCTGAGCGCCCTGATGCTGCGTGCCAACTGTCATTGCGCCACCTGCCTCGGGCCGGAGGGCATCCCGTCCGGGGCCGGGAATGCGGGCGATGTCCGCATCCTTGACACCACTCTGGTGGGCGCCTATGCCCTCAACTTCACGTTCTCACCCGACCATCATCACACCGGCATCTACCCGTTCGACCGGCTGCGAGCCCTGGGAGCGGCGGGGGGAGGAGCGGCGTAATGGACATCGGGGTCGAGCTCGTCGAAGCGTATCTGCGGCTCAACGGCTACTTCACGGTGACCGAGTTCGAAGTGCTGCGGGAAACCGCCCCCGGCATCTACCAGACCGTCACCGATGTAGACGTCATCGCAGTTCGTTTCCCGGGCCCGATGTACATCGCAGACTCGCACGGCAAGGGCGAGTCGCCGGCGCTCCTGGTCGAAGACCCCGTCCTCCAGCTGGATGCGGACACCGTCGACGTCATCATCGGAGAGATCAAGCAGGGCGAAGCCGTCTTCAACCCCGGCCTCACCGACCACCACACCCTTCACACCGTTCTCCAGCGGGTGGCCTGGCTGTACGAGGACGGAGTGCACGACGTGGCACGCGACATCGAGAAGCACCTCGTCTGTTATCAATCGACGCCGCCCGACCGCAAGGTGCGCACCCGGTTGGTGGCGTTCGGGCGCAGCGACACGAACAACCTCCACACCATCAGCCTCACCCACGTGTTCGAAAAGATGATCGGTCAGTTCGAGGTGTACGGTGACGCGCTCCAGGCCGCACAGTTCAAGAATCCCGCCGCCGCCCTGATTCGCCTCCTGGTCAAGACGGGCTTCGAAATCAAGAAGAACGGACCCGAACCGGCCTAGCCGCCGACGCTGCTCACGACGGCTCCGGGCTCTCTGCCCCACCCCACAGAGACAGGCCGGTTGCCTCGTCGAAGCGTCGAACCGGTGGCTCACCGTCGGCAAGGGTCTCAACCCTGACCTCGACCGCCCATACCTCGCACCCGTGATTGATGTGGCCGCCGAAGGCCCGGCCGTCGGCATCCCCGAACACGGCATGGGAGTGAATGAACGGCTTGCCGTCCAGCAGCGAGACGTTGCCCATGCCCGAGAGCAC
>JBFKDW010000023.1:0-36477 GCA_041619515.1 Acidimicrobiia bacterium | reverse complement strand
CGTCGAGTACGACATCTCCGATCCCGATCGACTCGAGGAGTACACCCGCCGATTGCCGCGTTCGCGGTCAATCCCGCATATCTTCATCGGCGGCGAGCACATCGGCAGCTGGGAAGACCTCCAAATCCTCGACGCCGACGGCCGACTGGCAGAGCTGACCCGTCCGGAAGCCTGACCGCGCTTTCGAGGGGTGCACACACGCGATGCACCCGGCGACAGATCGCTGATTCGGGACCGATAGAATCGGGTGGTGGGATGGGCTCCGTGCCCAGGTGTCCGAGCCATTCGTTGGAGTCTGCTCGCCGGTTCGTTCCCACCCCGTCGAATGGAGGGCCTGAAATGTCCATACATCGAATGGGGACGATTCTCATACTGCTCGCCTTGGTGGTCGGGGCCTGCAGTGGCGGAGATTCGACTGACGAGGGCTCGGCCGCAACATCGACTACGACCCTCGTTGCAGCCACGACCACTATCCCGGCCACCACGTCGACGACGGCCGACTCGCCGGTCGACGATGGCACCACGACGACCACAGCAACGACCGTTGCCGAGCTGCCCGATGAGGTCGAGCGGGTCGATTTGCTGACCTTCGCCCAGGGCGCGCTGTTCGTCGATCAGACCGGCCTGGCCACCGGGAGTGCTGGCAGAGCGCTTCGAATGATCGACGGCGATCCGCAAGAGCTCACCATCACCACCGATGGAGCGGAACCGGTCGAGCTCATCTACAAGCTGCCGAGCACGACGACGTTTGATCGGTTTGCTATCCCCAACGTCGTTGAATCGCCCGGTAACGTCACCTTCTTCAAGACGGTGACTGTGTCCGGCTCAGCTGAGGGTGCCGACCGCGGATTCCAGGTGCTGGCCGAGTTCGAGCTCGAGACCCACGAGCCCGACCAGGAAATGACCGAGCTAATCCCGGATGTGGTGCTACCCGTGCGGTGGGTCAAGGTGGATCTGGCGGGCGGCATCAACATTGTTGCCGGTGACGAGGGCCGTACCAACCTGGAGTTCACCGAAATCATCGGCAACGGCACGCAGGAGGAAATGCCGCTGTCGGAGGCGTTCACCGGCGTATGGGATTTTCGACTCACGGAACGTCTCGACCTTCCCGGCCTGCCGCTCGAGTTGCAGCAAACCGGCGCGACGATCACCGGCTGTCTCGACACGATTGTCATCAATGGGACCGTCAACGGACGCATTGCCCGTGCGACCGGCGTTGACGTTGCTCGCGGCGATCGGCCGAGCGCCTTCATCTTCGTGGCGGACGAGGATGATTCGATCCAGGCGATCTGGTCCGAGAACGGCGGTGTATTCGGAGCTCGTTCGGTTGTGGCCGATCCCGACGTTACAACCACCCCGTGCTCCGACGATCCCCCTGAGCCGCAGTTCTGCGGCGTCGCGGTCTATGTCAACTTCGATTTCAACTCGGCGGTGATCCGGCCCGAATCCGCCCAAGTGCTGTCCGATCTGTACGCAGGCTTGGTCGCCGGGGGTTACACCCAGGTATCGATCGAGGGCCACACCTCGACGGAAGGGACCACCGAGTACAACCAGGACCTCTCCGAGCGGCGCGCTCGAGCGGTTGTCGACGATCTGGTTGCCAGGGGGTTCCCAGCCGGCAACATCGCGGCCGTTGGAAAAGGCGAGACCGAACCCCTGCTGTCGCCCGACACCGACGAGTCGTCCCGGTCATTGAACCGGCGGGTCGAGATCGTCTGCGGTTGAGGGAGTCGACATCGGGCCCCATACCCGGCGGCTTGCCGCTGGCGGGCGAATTCGGCCACGTGCCTGGGATCGGCCCAATCGCCGACGTTGGGAATCTCGACGCCGTAGTTCATCCTCCGAGCGCCGTCAGCTTCTCGTCTAGGAGGGCGAGGTCGCCGAGCTCCATCTGTCGAACGTAGAAGCGGTCCACCCCCGCCGCCTGCCACTGTCGCATGAGCTCCCGAACCGATTCGGCTGGTCCCACCGGGATGCCCGCCTCGAGGAAGCGATTCTCGAGCTCTTCGGGCTCGGTATTGCGCTCCACCGCCGCAGCATAGAGGTGATCACGGTACGAGCCCTCGTCGGTTCCCACCAGCACCGACCCCATGACACTCGTCACGATGTGGGACGGATCGCGTCCGGCCGCAGTCGCCGCGGCCCGCATGGTCTCGATGTTCTCCGCCAGCACCGCCACCGGTGCCGGCGACTGGTTGTACTCGTCGGCGTACGTTCCCGCCAGCGTTGGTGTTCGCTTCTTGCCGGTTCCGCCGACGACAATGGGGAGGGGCCCGGTCGGCCCCGGTTGCACGTCGGCTTCGAGCTGGTAGTAGGGGCCGGCATGATGGGCGGGCTGGGGCCCCAGGGCGGCCCTGACATATTGGAGGGCGTCGTCGAGGCGGCCGAACCGCTCGGCCATCGGCCACATCTCGAAGCCGAAGGCTGCGTGCTCCTCGGCCATCCAGCCGGTGCCGATTCCGAGGTCGAACCGGCCGCCCGACATCTCGTCGATGGTGAGGGCGTTCTTGACGATCACTGCCGGGTGGCGGAACGTCACCGGTGACACGAGCACGCACAGGCGGATGGTCCCGGTGTCGCGTGCCAGCCCCGCCAGAGTGGCGAAGGCGTCGGTGGAAGGCTCGGCCGGATCCGCCAAGGAGTAGTAGTGATCGGATCTCGCAAACGAGACGAGGCCACGATCCTCGGCCCAGCGGGCAACGGAGAGCAACTCGTTGTAGGTGCCACCCGTCTGCGGCTCGGTCATGATCGCGAAATCCATGCGGCGAGGATAGGTGGTCTCCGGGATGCCCCCCCTCCCGGCTGCGTCGGGGTCCCCTCTGCGGGGGGAGAGAGAACGGGTCTCCTCCTCCGGAGGGGGAGGTGGCCCGGAGGGTCGGAGGGGGCGTGGGCGTGGGTTCCGGGGATGCCCCCCTCCCGGCTACGCCCGACTCCCCCCTGCGGGGGGAGAGAAGACGCCCCTCCCGGCTGCGTCGGACTTCCCCTGCGGGGGGAGAGAAGACCACAGAGGCAGCGGAAAATGGCCGAAATCGGGAACCAAACGGGGGGTTGCGAGCGTTCCATGAGTGTGAGATCAGCGGCGCCGAGGGAGCCCGGTCTATCCGTCTCCCGCTTCCCCGACCGCCCTCGACGCCCTGCTCTCGCATGATGCCAAGGCGCACGGGCTGAGCGGCCCCTTCTGTAGGGCAAGCAGATGCGCCATAATGAAGTCCTCGCTAGGTGATTCGAAAGGCCCCCATGGCAACTGTTGATATCGATCTCGGTGCTTACCAGCTCGGTTGGCACGACAACGAGGATGAGTACGTCTTCAAGCCGAAGAAGGGCTTGAACGAGGCGATCATCCGCGAGATGTCGGCCATGAAGGGCGAGCCCGAATGGATGCTCAGCTTCCGCCTCAAGGCGTACCAGCGCTTCCTCCGCAAGCCCATCCCCACCTGGGGCGGAGGCGGCGCGCTCGAAGACATCGACTTCGACGACATCTACTACTACATCAAGCCGACCGATGGTCAGGCAAAAGACTGGGACATGGTCCCGGACTCGATCAAAGAGACGTACGAGAAGCTCGGCATCCCGCAGGCAGAACGCAAGTACCTGGCGGGCGTGACCGCCCAATACGAGTCCGAGGTGGTCTATCACAAGAACCGCGAGGATCTCGAACAGCTCGGCGTGCTGTTCTGCGACATGGACACGGCGGTGCGTGAGTATCCGGAGATCGTTCAGGAGTACTTCGGGACGATCATCCCGCCCAACGACAACAAGTTCGCCGCACTGAACTCCGCCGTGTGGTCGGGCGGATCGTTCATCTACGTGCCCCCGGGGGTGCATGTCGACCAGCCGCTGCAGGCCTACTTCCGCATCAACGCCGAGAATATGGGCCAGTTCGAGCGGACGCTGATCATCGTCGACGAAGGCGCCTACGTGCACTACGTCGAGGGTTGCTCCGCCCCCATCTGGACCTCCGACTCACTCCATTCGGCCGTGGTCGAGATCGTGATCAAGGAAGGTGGCCGGTGCCGGTACACGACCATCCAGAACTGGTCCAACAACGTCTACAACCTCGTGACCAAGCGGGCCGCCGCCTACAGGAACGCCACCATGGAATGGGTCGACGGCAACCTCGGCTCCAAGCTCACCATGAAGTACCCGGCCGTGTGGCTCATGGAAGAGGGGGCCCACGGTGAGGTGCTGTCGGTTGCCTTCGCCGGCCAGGGTCAGCACCAGGACGCCGGAGCCAAGATCGTCCACGCCGCCCCCAACACCACGTCGCTGATCACATCCAAGTCGATCTCCAAGGACGGCGGCCGGGCAGGGTACCGGGGGCTGGTGCGGGTGGAAGACGGCGCCGAACGGGTCAAGTCCTTCGTGCGCTGCGATGCCCTCATCCTCGACGAGGACTCCCGCTCCGACACCTATCCGTACATGGAGATCGAGGAAGCCGACGCCCAGATCGGGCACGAGGCCACCATCTCCAAGGTGGGCGACGACCAGTTGTTCTATCTGATGAGCCGCGGGCTCTCTGAGGAGGAGGCCACCACCATGATCGTGGCCGGCTTCGTCGAGCCCATCGTGAAAGAGCTCCCGATGGAGTATGCGGTCGAGCTCAACCGGCTCATCGAGTTGCAGATGATCGGCAGCGTCGGCTAGATCCCACCGGAACTGGTTGAGGTCCGGCGCCTGGTCGCGGTAGGTTCCCAGCAACCAAGGGGAATACGAGATGTCTGATCTCACTGGGATCTACGAGCAGAACCGCGCCTTCGCCGAGACCTTCGACGGCAGCAAGCTCGGCATCACGCCGAACCTGTCCACGGTCATCCTCACCTGCATGGATGCCAGGCTCGACCCGGCCCGCTTCGCCGGCCTCGAGCTCGGCGATGCCTTCGTCCTGCGCACCGCCGGCGCCCGTGTCACCGAAGCGGTGGCGACCGAGCTGTCGATGGCCTGGATGCTCCTGACCATGGTCAACGACGCCCCGCCGTCGCTCGAGCTCATGATCGTCGAGCACACCGGCTGCGGGATGGAGCGCTTTACGGATCCCGGCGTAGCCGCCGAAGTGACGGCCCGGTTTGGGACTTCCTCGGTCGTCGAGACCTATGCGATCGCCAGCCCGGCCGAGGCGCTCGCCGCCGATATCGAGCGGCTGCGGTCCCATCCGGCCGTCCCGGGCGAGTTGCGGGTCTCAGGCCACCTGTACGACGTCACCACCGGGCGGCTCTCGACGGTGATCCAGACCACCGAGCTCGGATAGGACGGAGGAGCCGGCCGGGTTGGCTACCCTGCCGCGCCATGCGCATCGTTATCGCCGACTGCAGCGTCGACTACGAGGGGCGCCTCTCGGCCCACCTGCCGGCAGCCACCCGTCTCATCATGGTGAAGGCCGACGGGTGTGTTGCCATTCACGCCGACGGCGGCGCCTACAAGCCGCTCAATTGGATGAACGCGCCCAACACGCTGATCGAGGAGGCCGGCCGGTGGATCGTGACGAACCCGAAAGGCGAGTCTCTCACCATCACCCTGCACGAGATCCATTCAGATACCCGTCACGAGCTCGGCCAGGATCCCGGCCTCGAAAAGGACGGTGTCGAGATGCAGATCCAGCAGCTGCTGGCCGAGCGCGTCGAGGTCCTGGGGACCGGGCTGACGCTGGTGCGGCGCGAATACCCGACGTCGATCGGTCCGGTCGACCTGCTGTGCCGAGGGACCGACGGCGGGGCCGTTGCGATCGAGGTCAAGCGCAAGGGAGGGATAGACGGTGTCGAGCAACTCACTCGGTATCTCGACTTTTTGCGGCGCGACTCTCGCTTCGAGTCGGTACGCGGCATGCTGGTCGCCATCGACATCACCCCGCAGGCGCGGGCTCTGGCCGACGACCGGGGGATCGAGTGGCTCGAGGTCGACTATGACGAGCTGCGAGGCATCGAATCGAATCACCTCAAATTGTTCTGAGCGCGGTCGATGACTGATGGATGAGGATCGTGCACGTCGTCCCCTACAAGCTTGATCCGTTCTCCGGCGTCTACACGGCGATCGTCGGGCTGGTGACGGCGTTGGCCCGAGCCGGGAACCAGGTCGAGGTATGGAACCTGTCGCCGTGGCCGGCCAACCGGACCGAGCTGGTTGCAGCTCTCGACGACGCCGGCATCGTTCACCGGGAGATACCGGAGAGCCCCAACACGTGGTCGCTGGCACCGGCGGCCCGGCAGATGCTCGACGACGAGCTCGAAGGCGACGTGGTGCATCTGCACAGCGCGTTCAGTCCGCAGAACAACCTGCTTGCTCGCCGGATCGCCCGGCCGATCGTTCTCTCGCCTCACGGGGTGTATTCGGCCGCCTCGCTGGCTCAATCCGCGGTCAAGAAGCGGGTCTTCCGCCGCCTCGTCGAGCTTCCCATGCTGCGGCGGGTGGCGGCGGCTTTTGCCCTGACTCCGGCAGAGGCCGGTGAAATAGAGGCATTCGGCTTCGAGGGCCCCACTCACGTGATTCCGAACGGTGTTGCCGACCCTCCCTTTGGTCTGGATTCCTCGGCCCTTCGGGCACAGCTCGGGCTGGAGCCATCAGAGCGGCTCGCCTTGTTCGTGGGAAGAATCGACCTGTACCACAAGCGAATCGACGAGGCCGTCCGCCAGGTTGCAGCCAGCCCCGGGTGGCATCTTGCTGTGGTCGGCCCCGACTATCGCGCCGACCGCCTCCGTCTCGAGGAGATCAAGCGCGGGCTGGCCGGGGGCGATCGCATTCACCTGGTCGGGCCCCGCCGGGGCCGGGAGCTGCACGAGGCATATGCCGGAGCCGACCTCTTCGTGCTCCTTTCGCGCTTCGAGGGCATGCCGATGGTCCTGCTGGAAGCTCTCTCCCACGGGTTGCCCGCTGCGGTCAGTCCCGAGGTAGAAGCGACGCTCCCGGTTACGGCCTCCGGGGCAGGCTGGGTGGCGCCGGAGGGTGCTCTCTCCTCACAGCTCGAAGCCCTGAGCACAATGCCGTCGGGGGACTGGGAGTCGGCGAGGGCGGCAGCGTTGCGCCTGGCGGGCGCCTACCGCTGGGACGCCATCGCAAGCGCGTACCTCGATGCCTACCAGGCCGCCTCGGCGACCGCCGGCCAGGTCAGATGAGCGCCTCCAGCTCGAAGGCGCAGGAGGGATGGCGCAGCTTGGAGAGAGCTCTGCCCTCGATCTGGCGGACCCGTTCCCGGGTGAGGCCGAACGTCTTGCCGACGTCGGACAACGTCCGCGGAGGAGCGCCGTCGAGCCCGTACCGAAGCTTGATGATGTCGCGCTCGGTCGGTTCCAGCACTTCGAGCGCCTTGAGCAGGTGGCCGGTGCGGGCGCCCGCCACGGCCGCCAGGAACGGATCGGGGGCATCGAGGTCTTCGACAAAATCTCCGAGCTCGGCCTCACTTTCGGAGCCGACCGGTCGGTCGAGCGAGACGGTGTCGCCGGGTGCGTCCAGCGCCGCCCGCACACGCTCGACGTCGAGCCCGGTCATCTCCGAGATCTCCTGCAACGTCGGCGCCCGGTGGAGGTCCTGGTTCAGAACCATCATCGTTTCCTGAACGGTGCGAACAACGTCGACCATGTGCACAGGCAGCCGGATGGTGCGAGCCTGATTACCGAGCCCGCGGGTAATCGCCTGACGTATCCACCACGTGGCGTACGTCGAGAATTTGAATCCCTTGCGCCAGTCGAACTTCTCGACTGCCCGGATCAAGCCGAGATTTCCTTCCTGAATCAGGTCGAGCAGGTCGAGTCCGCGGCCCGAGTAGCGCTTGGCGATGGAGACCACCAGGCGGAGGTTGGAACGGATGAACTCGGTCTTGGCCTCATCGGCGGCGTGGGTCTCACGAAACAGCTCAGCCCGCTGGGCGGCGCTCAGCTTGCTTTCGGTGTCCAGACGGAGCTGGGCGCGGCGGCCGCGCTCGATGGCACGGGCAAGTCGGACTTCGTCTTCGGCGTCGAGGAGGTCGTGCGAGGAGACTTCTTCCAGGTACTTGCCGACGCCATCGGCTAGAGACGGTGACTCCTTGGCCCGTCTGGCCACGCACTCCTCCTTCGGCTAGGGATCAGAACCCTGCCCCCACCGGCCGCCCAATCACGGTATCACGCCTCCGGGGCTGCGGGCAAGCCGAATAGTGCCGAAATCACGCGCAGTGCCACAGCAGCGACATGGAATGCCCGTTGGGAGTACCCTGCCAACCGATGCCAGACGACCGGGTGACAGACTTCTGGAAGGCCTACCTCGAAGCCGGCGGACGAGATGGCCCGTATACGGCCTGGGCGTTCGGCGACGAAGCCCGCCCGGAGATGCAGACCAAACTCGCCCTGCTCGTGCTCAACGGCCCGAAGCGAGCCACCACCGGGCTGCTGGCCGAATACGAGGCCGAGGGTGAGCCGCTTCCTCAGGCGGGGGAATACAGCGTGATCCTCGACGGTGGCGGTGATCCCCGCTGCGTCGTCGTCACCACCTCCGTCGAGGTGCGCCCGCTGAGCGATGTGGACGCCGAGTACGCCTGGACCGAAGGAGAGGGGGACCGCACGCTGGCCTGGTGGAGGCAGGCCCACGTGGACTTCTTCGCCCGCCTCGGGATCAGCCTGCAGGACGACACCCAGCTGGTGCTCGAGCGCTTCGATCTCGTTTGGCCGCCGTCCGCCGGCCAGGATCACGGCGGACCGCACGAGGGGAATCTTGACTAGCAACGATGGCGGGCCAGACTGAGGGCTTGATGCGTCGGTTGCTGCCCCCGTTTGTGCTCGTCCTCTCTGCCTGCTCGGGCCCGTCCTTGCTCGTGGTAGGGGAGGGGGTTCCACCCGCGCCGGCAATTCCTGAGCTCGAGGTGGTCATCACCGATCCGGGAGGGCGGCCGGTCGAAGCAGCTGCCGTCGCGTTCGGCGACCTCGACAACGAGGAGACCGGCTCGGATGGGAAAGCCGTGTCCGAGTGGCCGCGACGGTCGCTCACCATCACGGCCACCGCCCCCGGCTTTCACGAATCCTCCGTCGAGGTCCGGCAGCTCCCGGACACCCGGGTGGTGGAACTGGTGCTCGATCCGGTAGTGCTCACCGGGGTGGTCCGGACCTCGACCGGGCACGGGCTGCCGGGGGTCCTGCTGACCCTCGGAGAGCAGGAGGCTGTCAGCGATCACACCGGGGCCTTCCGGCTGGAACAGGTTGTCGAGGGAACAATCGATGCGGTCAAGGCCTCATACGAGGCAGGCTCCCTGGAGTGGGACGGCGCCGCCCCCACCGTATCGCTGGCGCTGGAGCCGCGTATGATCCGATCGATTCGCGCCAGCGGGCCGGCGGTGGGCGACCCCGAACGCTGGTCCGAGCTGCTCGAGCTTGCCGAGTCGACGGAAGTCAACGCCATCGTCGTCGACACCAAGGACGAGTCGGGCAGGGTGTTCTACGACACCGGGGTCACCACGGCCCACGAAATCGGGGCCGTGGCCGTTCACTACGAGCCTGCCGACGTCCTGCAGGATCTTCGCGACCGAGGCCTGTACGCCATCACACGGATTGTGACATTCCAGGACCGGTACATGGGAGCGGCCTTTCCGGAGCACGCAGTGTGGGATGCCGGGAGCGACCAGCCCTGGACTACCGGCGGTGGCCAGGCGTTCATGGACGCCACGGACCCGGCGTCATGGGATTATCCGCTCGCCCTCGCCGAGGAGGCGTGTGATCTGGGGTACGACGAGATCCAATTCGACTACGTGCGATTCCCCACCGACGGTCCGGTAGATCGGGCCGTGTACGACGGTCCCTCCGATCAAGCCGGCCGGATCACTGCCATCAGCGGGTTCCTGTCCGAAGCGCGCTCCCGGCTCAACCCGCTCGGTTGTGCGGTAGCGGCCGACGTGTTCGCGGTCATCTTGAGCGCCAGCGGCGACCAGGGTCTGGGCCAGCGGGTGGAGGAGCTGGCGGACTCGGTCGATGTCCTCAGCCCGATGATCTATCCGAGCCACTACTCGACGGGCTGGTTCGGTTTCGAGTGCCCGAACGCCAACCCCGGCCCGGTTGTCGCCGGCGCCCTCGACGACGGCCTGCCGCGGGTGACCGGCCCCGCCATTGTCCGGCCCTGGATACAGGACTTTACTTTCGGCTGTGGCGAGCCCTACGGGGAGGCAGAGGTTCGCAGCCAGATCGACGAAGCCGAGGCGCGGGATCTTGGCTGGATCCTGTGGAACGCCGGAAGCACCTTCACCGACAGCGCGCTCGACCCGGCCACCGAGTGACGCTCGACCGGCTCAACCGAGCGGTGGTCGGGTGTCGGAAATGTCCCCGGTTGGTGGCCTGGCGCGAGGAGGTCGCGGAAACGAAGCGGGCGGCCTTTCGCGACTGGGAATATTGGGGACGGCCGGTGCCGGGCTTCGGTGATCCGGCGGCCCGGCTGGTTCTGGTCGGGCTGGCACCGGCCGCCCACGGGGCCAATCGGACCGGGCGCATGTTCACCGGTGACCGCTCGGGTGACTGGCTGTACCGGGCATTGTTCCGGGCCGGGTTCGCCAATCAGCCGGTGTCCCGTGACCGGGCGGACGGGTTGGAGCTCACCGATTGCTACATCACCGCCATCGTTCGCTGCGCTCCCCCTTCCAATGCGCCGACGGCCGGCGAGCGGTCGGCGTGTTCTGAGTGGCTGGATCAGGAACTCGCTCTCCTGCCGGCGGCCGAGGTCATCGTGTGCCTGGGCCAGCTGGCGTACAACCAGGTGATGCGCCGCTTCGGCCCGGCGGCCCCCCGCCCCAGGCCCCGTTTTGCCCACGGGCAGGCGGCCACCATCACCGGGGGGCCCCTGGTGATCGCCAGCTACCACCCGAGCCAGCAGAACACGTTCACCGGACGCCTGACCGAGGCGATGCTCGACGCGGTGATGACGCAGGCGAAAGCGGCGATTGCCCGATGAGAAACCCTTTTGGGAAGCGGCGCCTACCCCAATATCCTTCCGCCCCGTGAGACCCCTGACTGCCGAAACCGTCCACGCGCGCGCGGCGGCGCCCGCCCCCTGGCTGGAGGAGCTGCGCGCTCGGGGTCTCGACGCGTTCTCTGCCATGCCGATGCCGACCTCCGCCGAGGAGGTGTGGCGATACGTCGATCTCGACTTCGACCTCGAGGACCTCAGCCTGGCAGAAGCACCGGGCTCGCCTCAGGAGGAGAGCCGCTACGCCATCGACGCGATTGCATCGGCCGTGATCGTCGACGGCGCCGTCACCGACGTGGCGGGCGGTGAGGGGGTCACGGTCAGCCGCATCGCCGACACGGACCCGGCGGTGCTGGCGGCGGCGGCCGGCTCGGCGATCCCACCCGACCTCGACCGCTTTGCGGCTGCTCATCACGGCTTCGGAAGCGATGGGCTCGTCATCCACGCGGCGAAAGGGGCCGCCACCGACGGCCCCGTCTTCATCGACGTGCAGGCTGTGACGCCCGAGACGCTGTCACTGCCTCGCCTCATGCTGGTGGCCGAACCGCAGTCAGACTTGTCGGTGGTTGTGGTCTATCGCTCCCCGGATGGAGGCGTTTTCCACGTCGTGCCGCACCTGCAGGCCGCCATCGGCGACGCGGCCCGCCTCCGGCTCACCACCGTGCAGGCCTGGGGGTACGGCACCATCGCCATCGCCCAGCAGCGTGCCACCCTGGGCCGCGATGCGAGCTTCCACCACGGCGAGGCCGGGATCGGCGCCGCCCTCGGCCGGCTGCATTTTCTCGTCGACATCGATGGTCCCGGCGCCCATTCGGAAGTCACGGGCCTCTACTTCGGAGAGGACGATCAAGTGCTGGACTATCGCGCCTTCGTCACTCACCGGGCCCCCCATACCACGTCCAATATGTTCCTGAAGGGCGCAGTCGAGGACGCCTCCCATTCCGTGTTCACCGGCTTGATCAGGATCGAGGAGACCGCCCAGCGGGTAGACGCGTTCCAAACCAACCGCAACCTCGTGCTCAGCGACGAGGCCGGTGCAGAATCGGTCCCCAACCTCGAGATCCTCGCCAACGATGTCAAGTGTGGGCACGGGTCGACGGTCGGCCCGCTCGACGCCGACCAGCGGTACTACCTCATGAGCAGAGGGCTCGATCGCGTCCACTCCGACCGTCTGCAAGTGCGCGGGTTCTTCGAGGAGGCGCTCAACCAGATGCCCCATCAGGAGCTGGTTGCACCGATCCGCACAGCCGTCAACGAGAAATACGTGCGGGCGCAGGAAGAGGGCCGGGTATGAGGGTGAAGGTCGGGGCACTGCAGGATCTCCCCGACGGTCGGGGGGTCCTGGTCGAGGCGGCCGGTCATCGGATCGCCATGTTCCGCGTTGGTGATACGGCGTATGCGATCGGGGACCGATGCAGCCACGCCGAGGCGTCGCTGGCAGAAGGTGAGTTGTTCGACACGGACGTCGAGTGTCCCCGTCACGGCTCTGAATTCAGCATCATCACCGGCGAGCCGGACTCTCTTCCCGCCACCCGGCCCGTCCCCACCTACGAGGTCGACATCGTCGACGGCGAGTTGTTCATCGAGCTGGAGCCGGCGGAGGAGGCACCATGAGCGCGGCGCTGCAGGTCAGAGATCTGCGAGCCTCGATCGGCTCGATCGAGATTCTCAAGGGGCTGGATCTCGACGTCGGCTACGGTGAGCTGCACGTCATCATGGGCCCGAACGGGTCCGGCAAGTCAACTCTGTGCCATGTCCTGATGGGAAAGCCGGATTACGTTGCCAGTGGATCGGCCATGGTCGGAGGTCAGGAGCTCCTCGACAAGAGCGTCGAGCAGCGTTCACGAATGGGCCTGGCCGAAGCGTTTCAATACCCGACCGAGATTCCGGGAATCACGCTGCGCGACCTGTTCGAGGAGCTCGCCGAACAGCGTCAGGACGGTGAAGCGATCAGGGCTCGCATCGACGAAGCCGCGGCGCTGCTCGGGGCCGGCCGGTTTCTCGACCGTCCGGTAAACGAGGGCCTGTCTGGTGGGGAAAAGAAACGCTCCGAGATCTTCCAACTCGCCGTGCTCGCTCCCTCGGTAGCAGTGCTCGACGAGATCGACTCCGGGCTCGACATCGACGCGGTGCGAGAAGTGGCCGAGGCGGTCGAGCGCATGCGCGGTCCCGACATCGGGGTGCTGCTCATCACCCACTACAACCGAATCCTGAAGTACCTGACACCGGACCGGGTTCATGTGATGGTGGCAGGCAAGATCGTGGAGTCCGGCGGGCCGGAGCTGGCCGAGGAGTTGGAAGCCCGGGGCTACGCCGACCTCGTTGCTCAGGCGGCGGGGGGAGCCTCCGGGAGCGAAGAGGACGATTTCCTGGCCGGGCTGTGATCGAGGCTGGGGCTCCCGTCCCCGAAGTCGACGTCTACGACGGCAAGGGTGCTGCCCCGCTGCCGGTGTTCTTCGACGGTCCTGCGCTGCTGGTGTTCTTTCGGGCCGGTTGTCGCCGCTGCGAGGGCGCCCTCGGGCTGGTGGCGGGCATCGGCCGCATCTCCCGGGGACTGACTGTGATCGGTGTTTCGCAGGAGACGATCGAGGACACCGCCTCGCTGATGGCGGACATCGGTGTTCGCATGCCGGTCGTCATCGATGATCGGCCGTACCGGGCGTCGGCCGCCTTTGGGATGGAGGCGGTTCCGTCGCTGGTGCTGATCGAGCAGGACCGGGTCACGTGGACGAGCGACGGCTGCAGCAGCAGGGACATCGACGAGCTGGCCGGCCGGATTGCCCCCTGGACCAAAGGCCGGCCGATCGCGATGGTGCCGGAGTACGCCGACGCCCCACCCAGCGAGTCGCGCGGCTGACCCGCTACGGGGTCCGGTTCGACGCCTTCCCACACCGGCTCTGGACCCGTCCCAGAGCCGGTGCGACGACGCCATACTGCGGGCATGGGCAGGAAGGTGCCGTGAGCGGCGGCGAAACCGAATGGGGGGTGGAAGCCAGTCCTGATCACCCAGTCTTCACGCACATCGTGGGCTTCTCCGACTGGATCGCCCACGAACGGGAGGATCTCGTCGCCCGCGCGGCGGAATTCCTCGGCAGGGTCGCCGGGATCGACCGGGCGGTTCATGAAGACCGTGAGGTCATCGGCCTCGTGGCTCCCGCCCTGACCACCGAACAGATGGCCGGGATCTTCGAGCCCTGGTGGGGCGAGGCCCGGCGCAGCGACCCGCCGTGGGAGGAGGCGCTCAAACAACTGAGCTCGGCCGCCCACACCGTCTTGAAGCCGGCCGGCTTCAAGAAGCGCAAGCACACGTTCAATCGGCAGGCGTCGGCAGACGTCTGGCACGTCATCGAGCTGCGGCGGCTCGACGACGACACGGCGCGCATCGACATCGGCATCTACATCGACGGTGTCGACGTCCGGCGCGGCCTGGCCGAGAAGCGGCGCACCTGGATCAGTGAGGTCATCTGCCACATCCGGGACCCCCTCGGCGGCCGGCACATCATCGGGCTGCAGGCCGAGCCGGGCTCGGTAGCCGACCTGCTTGCCGGTGAGATCCTGCCCCGGTTGGAGGTTCTCCGCAGCCGGCCGCAACTGCGCGCTGCGACCGACGACGGCCGGCGCAAGCTGGGAATGCACCGGCCCGCCAACGTGGTTGTCGCCACCCTGGCGGCCATGGACGGCGATCGGGCGGTTGCTCGAACCGTGCTGCAGCAGGCCTTCGAAGACGCCAATCGCCGCGCCCGGCCGGGAATCCTGGCGGCCGGTGAGAACATGGGACTCGAGCCGCTCACGACGGGGGCGGACAAGACGCTCACCGTGGCCGATGAAGCGCGGCTCGAAGCCTGGGTTGCCCGTCAGCAGGACCGCCTCGACGAGCTGCAGCGCCTGGTCGACGCCAACCCCGTCGGGGGACGGCTCAGGAAACAGGCTCGCATCTCCACCGGACGGGCCGCGCTATCCGCCCTCTGGCGATGGCTGGTGCGACGAGCCCCCGACTGGGGGCCGTCGGGAGCCGAACCGACGATGCCGGCCCGATACGCCGGGACGACCTTCGACGTGCTGAGCGATGAGCACAAGGCGATGGCGGAGTTGCTCACCGGCCTGATGTTCGAGATCGCACGCCGGGAGGTTCCCGCCGTGGCGTGGGACTATGACCAGAATGGTGCCCTCGCCATCCGGGGCCGCCGCACGCTCCCCATCCTCGGCCGCGGCCAACAGATCATCAGCTGGCTGCTCGACCCGCCGGCGACGGTGCCGAGCCCCGAGGACGCCAACATGCTCGAGTCCCGCATCGACTGGCTCGTCGCCGAGCTGGGCGGCGGTTGACCGTGCCGCCGGCTGTCCAGCGCAACCCGCTACCCGCTGGTCATGCCGCCGTCGATGACCATCACTTCGCCGGTCATGAAAGAGGCTGCGTCCGAGAGCAGGTAGACGGCCGCCCCCGCGATCTCGTCCGGCTGTCCGTGGCGGCCCACCGGCATGCGGTCCACCACCCGCCCGAGCAGGTCCTCGTTGTGGATGAGCGCCGAGGCAAAGCGGGTCTCAACCAGGCCCGGAGCGATGGCGTTGACGCGGATCCCCATCGGCCCGAGCTCGTGAGCGAGCGTCTGGGTCATCGAGATGAGTGCCGCCTTGGTCATGCCGTACACGCCCTGGAGGGCGGCAGCCCGCAAGCCGTTGACGCTGGCGATGTTGACGATCGATCCGCCCGCCGCCGCCTGCTCGACGAAGGCCCGGCTGGCGGCCAGAGGGCCCTTCAGGTTCACCTCGATGGTCTTGTCGAACGCCCCGTCCTCGATGGCAAGCATCGGCCCGAAGTAGGGGTTGGTGGCGGCGTTGTTGACCAACCCGTGGATGGTTCCGAACTCCTCGCCCGCTCTTGCGAACAATCGGGCCACCTCCTCGGGGTGGCCGACGTGGCAGGCCACCGGCAGCGCCGAGCCGCCCTCGGACGAGATGGCGGCGGCGGCGGCATCCACACCCTCCTGTTTGCGGGAGGCCAGCACCACGTTGGCGCCGGCCCCGGCACACGCCCGGGCGATCGCCTCTCCAATGCCCCGGCTGGCCCCGGTAACGATCACGGTTCGGTCGGTCAAAGTGATTTGTGAAGTCATCGACGGACCTTACCGCCTCGCCGGGCTCGTAGGCTGGTGGCAGCGACGTAGTGACAGGAGATCGACATGCGGATCGAACGGGACTCCATGGGCGAGGTGCAGGTACCCGACGACGCCTTTTACGGAGCGTCCACCCAGCGGGCCAAGGACAACTTCCCGATCTCGGGGATCCGCTTCGGCCGCCGGTTCATCTGGGCACTGGGCCTCATCAAGGCGGAATCGGCCCGAACCAATCTCGAGTTGGGCACATACGACGGAACGCTCGCCAAAGCGGTGGCCGAGGCCGCCGACCGGGTGGTGGCGGGAGAGGTCGACGACCAGTTCGTGCTCGACATCTTCCAGACCGGCTCGGGGACCTCGACCAACACGAACGCCAACGAGGTGATCGCCAACCTGGCGATCGAGGCAATGGGCGGAGAGCGGGGCAGCAAGCAGGTCCACCCGAATGACCACGTCAATCAGGGCCAGTCTTCCAATGACGTGATCCCGACGGCGATTCACATTGCGGCCGTAGCCGCAATCCGGGAGGCGCTGCTGCCGGCCCTCGACCAGCTGGCCGGTGCCCTGGACGTCAAGGCCGCCGAGTTCGACGGAATCGTCAAATCGGGCCGGACGCACCTGATGGATGCCACTCCCGTGCGCCTCGGCCAGGAATTCTCCGGGTATGCCGCCCAGGTGGCCAAAGGCAGGGCTCGCATGGAGGCGGCCCTCCCGGATCTCGAAGAGTTGGCGCTTGGCGGGACTGCGGTGGGAACGGGCATCAATGCTCCCGAGGGTTTCGCCGCCAAGACCATCGCCCGCATCGCCGAGCGGACCGGAATGCCTTTTCGAGAGGCCGACAACCACTTCGAGGCACAAGCTGCCAAGGATGCGGTGGTGGCAGCGTCCGGGGCGCTCAAGACCGTCGCCACCTCGTTGTTCAAGATCGCCAACGACCTGCGCTGGCTGTCCTCGGGTCCCCGTACCGCCATCGCCGAAATCAAGCTGCCATCCCTTCAACCGGGTTCGTCGATCATGCCGGGCAAGGTGAACCCGGTCATCCCGGAATCCGTGATGATGGTGGCGGCCCAGGTGATGGGCAACGACGCAGCCGTCACCTGGGGCGGCGCCAACGGCAACTTCGAGCTCAACGTGATGATGCCGGTCATGGCCCACAACCTGCTCCAGTCGATCGAGCTGCTGGCCAACGCCTCCACCGTGCTGCGCGAGAAGTGCGTCGACGACCTGGAGGCCGATGCCGCCAGGGCCTCCGAGCTGGTGGAGCGCAACATCATCATCATCACCGCCCTCGCCCCCAAGATCGGCTACGACCTGGCGGCCGAGATCGCCAAGACGGCCTTCGCCGAGGGCCGGGGGGTTCGGGATGTGGCCGCCGAGAAGTCGGGACTCAGCGCCGAAGAGCTGGAGGCCGCCCTCGACCTGCGCGCCATGACCGAAGGTGGTGTGACCGGGTAGGCCGGCGACCCGGCGCAGTCAGCCGAGCTTGGGGCGGCCGGGCAGCTTCCCCCTGATCCGGCGTGCGACGGCGGCGCGGGTTCCCCGGAACCCCTTGCGCCGGATCTCGTGGCCGACCCAGGCGATGCGGGACCGGAGCAGCGGGCTCTGGCGGCGCCCACCCGGAGGAACGCCCGGGTACACCATCTGGCGTATGTCCATCGTGTAGACCGGCCGGCCCGACAGGTTGGCGATCTCGGCTGCTTCGATGACCGAGCTTTCGATGAAGAGCTTGGCGCCTGTCTGCCGGTATGCCTCGGCCTTGAATTCGGGGCCGGCGTGGGTCCGGCGCCGCAGGTCGGCGCTGGGGAGGTCGAGCATGAGGAGCTGCTCGTAGGGGATCTTGTGGCGCTTCAGCCACTCCTCGGTGAGGTCACGGTACTTCTCGAGCCTGCTGGTCACGAGCCATCCAACCGGCCAGGTGGGGGTGAACGCCGGCTCCACCGTCGACAGGAATCGCCGGTAGGTTTCGCCGTCGTCGTCCTCGGCGTGGGTGGTGTCGCGGCACAGAACTCCGTCGATATCCATGCAGACATCGGTGAGAAACTGGTTGTGGAGCAGGGCCCATTCGAACAGCCGGTTGCCCGGCAGGACCTCGTGATAGTGGTCGACGGCGGATTTCGAGTACGGGTGCACGTATACGACGCCGTACTGGATCTCGTGCGGCAGCTCGGCGAGGGCGATCTTCTCCCTGGCGGCCTCGAGTTGTGCCCCCGTCCAGACGATGTCGTCGACGACGAGGATCTTCAGCTGTTTGGCGCTCGGCAACGACACCGTCCGGTTGAGCCGGCCACCCCCGCTGATGACCCGCTTGTCAAGAAGCCCGTCGAGGTCGGTGAGCGGCAGGTTGAGGTGGACCGCCAGCAAATTGGCGACGAGGAGCCCGCTGCGGGGGATTCCGACGATGAGGTCGAAGTCCCTCGGCAGCCGCGTGATCCAGTTGACGATGTCGCCGTTCAGATCGCTGATACTCCGATAGTGCATCCGACTCCTTGACTGCTTCGGTTCTCGAGGCTGGCCCCCTCCGCATCGACCGAGCCGCCTACACCCGGAACGTTCAGAGTCCACCACTTTAGGTGATATCCAGGAGCCGTGCTCGCCTCCGAGCAGGCGACACCCTTTTCGAGCGGAAATCGTAGTCGATCGTCACCGCGGTCTGCAGAGAGACCTGGTGCATCGGAGGAGCATCCGCCTCAGAAGCGGGTGAGGATCTCGCCCAGGTAGGCGATTGGGAGCAGCGCCAGGACCAGTGCCACGATGATGAGACCGCCGTGGGATCGCCCCACCTCGACACCGGCCGGATCGAGATGCGAGCGAAGGGCGCCGGCGACGAACCCGGCGAACGCGAATCCGAGGGCGCTGAATATCCCGGAGGTATATGTCACGGACGTGTACACCCAGGCCTCTGCCGCGTAGAGAGCCGCCTGTTCGGCCTGGGCCTCGTTGAGGCCGGTCAAATCGGGCGTGAGGAAGAAGCCGAGCACCACGACCGCCAGCAGGGCGCCCGAGAGGGTCAGCGGCTCACGCCGCTTCGGTTGCCGTCGTTCTCCGAGAATCCGCACGGCGGCCTGCGGATAGGCAACGAACACCACCACCGGCAGTGCCCAGTGCAGAGAGATCGTGCGCCAGCCGTTCCAGCTTTGAACACACGTGCCGGACGAGCTCACATGGGAGTCGCTGAAGCATGCACGGGCCGCCGACACATGCGGCTCGTATTCGGCGAGGAACCACGGAAGGAACAGAGAGATGAGAACCGCGATCGCAGTCGCAGCAATGAACAGGTCGAGGCCGGCCACCCGGCGGGCATCCACCGTCTCGACGACGCGCAGCTCCATCCCAGGAGGATCGGAAGTTGCCGGATCGCCCTTGAGCCCTGAGTCAGGCGTCGAGATGCCGTCTCCGGCTCACAGCCACCCGCTCTTGCGGAAGGCCCGGTATAGGAATCCGGCGACGACACCCATGATCCCCACCACGGCGGGGAAGCCCCAGGCGCTGTCGAGGCCGGGCATGCGGTCGAAATTCATCCCGAATATTCCGGCAATCAGGGTGGGAACCACGGCCACCGCCACCCACGCCGAGATCTTGCGCATATCTTCGTTCTGGCGGACACCGGCCTGGGTCAGGTTGGCTTCGAGGATGCTCGTCAGGAGATCACGGTATTGGTCGACCTGGGTGGAAGCCCGCACCGCATGGTCGTGAACGTCACGAAAGTACTCCGTGGTCCCGGAACTGATCGCCCGAATCGACCCGCGCATCAGCCGCTCCAAAGGCTCGATCAGCGATCGGGCCGCAGTCTGGAACTCGAGCACCTCTCGCTTCAGGAAATAGATTCGTTCGGCGGGGTTTGCCCACTCGGCGGAGAACACCTCCTTCTCCACCTCGTCGATGTCCTTGCCGAGCCCATCTACCACCGGGGCGTATCCGTCGACCACCCGGTCGGTGATGGCATAGAGCACCGCAGCCGGCCCCAGCGCAAGCACCTCGGGATCTGTCTCGAGCTGCTGGCGCACCAGTGTGAGGGAGCTTGCCTCTCCGTGGCGCACCACTACCACGAAGCGCTCGGAGAGGAAGATGAGGATCTCCCCAAACTCGACCTCCTCGGTGTGGTCTAGGTAACGCGCGGTCTTGAGGACCATGAAGAGCGTGTCGTCGTAGATCTCCAGCTTGGGACGCTGATGAGCCCGGATGGCGTCTTCGACCGCCAGCTCGTGCAGATCGAACTCTTTCCGGACGGCCGCGAACTCTTCTTCGCTGGGCTCGAATAGCCCGATCCACACGAAGCCGTCGTCGAACGCCGACATTGCCCCTTCGATCGGCTGGTCTCCCGGCCTTCTCCTGCCGTTCTCGTAGATGGCGCAGTCGACGATCATTTGGTGATTGTCCCACCCCGGGAGTGCTTTGGTGGGACCTCCGGGGGGTCACACGAGCGGGGCAACCTCCGCCGCTATCTGTTCCAGGAGCTCGACCTGCTCCTGGTAGCTCATGGCCGGGAAATACGAGCGGGCGACCACGTCGAGCTCGACTCCGGCCGCGGTCCGGATCTCGTCGATCCGCGTTGCGATGTGTTCTCCGGAGCCCAGCAGCGTGGACTTGCGCAGCTTTTCCTCGGCTGCTGCCTCGAGCGGCGGCGGATGGGGGAGCGGGCCTGTGCGGCCCGCCGACTGCTCCATGTCTTCGTACTTCCAGCGCATGGCGTGGACGTGGCTGCGGGCGCGTTCCCATGCGGTGTCGGGGTCACTCCCCGGGAACACGATCGTGTAGTAGATCCATCGGAATTCGGCCGGATCCCGGCCCGTCCGTTGCAGCTCGTCATGTGCCCACCCCACCTGACGGGCAAGGCCGGCCGGCGATGCGTTCGAGAAAAAGCCGTCCGCCACGCGAGCGGCACGTCGCACCGCAGCCTCGGCGCCGCCGCCGATCACGATGGGTATCGGGACGTCCGGCGCCGGCCGCACCCCCACCTCGGGAAAGCTGTACACCGCCCCGTCGTGGTGGAACGGCTCCCCGGACCACGCCTGCGGAAGGATGCTGAGAATCTCGTCCATGGCGCGGCCGCGCTTGGTCGGGTCGGCGCCGAGGGCTTCGAACTCGACGGGCATCCAGCCCAAGCCGAGCCCCAGCGTGAACCGTCCCCGGCTGATGAGCTGCACGGCGGCCGCGTCCTCGGCGAGCCGGAGGGGGTGGTGGAGCGGAGCCAGCATCACGCCGGTCCCGATCTCGATGGTCGACGTCCGGGCGGCCATTGCGGCACTCATCGGGAGCAGCGATGCCATGTACCCGTCGTCGATGAAGTGGTGCTCGGTCGTCCACACGGAGTCATAGCCGAGCTCCTCGGCTCGTACCGTGAGGTCGAGCGCCTCCTGGTAGAGCTCGGTCCAGGTCCGCGGGTCGTCGGGCGACCGCTGCGCCGAGATGAGCCCGAAGCCGAGACCAGCGGCCATCAGGTGGAATGCAGCGCCTGGGTGAGGGTGGTCCACGGGAGGTCGGCACACTTGATGCGGACCGGGAACTTGCGAACGCCCTGGAGAGCTTCGAGATCTCCGAGCGCCGCACCGGGCCGGTCTGGGTCGACGATGTCATCGTCGGACTCCTCGATGGTCATCATGACCTTGAACCTTCTCACGAGCTCGTCGATATCCGCTCGGCTCTTCCCGGTGATGGCCTCCGACATCATCGATGCCGAAGCCTGGCTGATCGAGCAGCCGACGCCGATTGCTCCGATGGCGCTGACGACGTCGCCGTCGAGCTTGAGCTCGATCGTGACCTCGTCACCGCACAGCGGGTTGTTGCCCTCGGCGGTGGCGTCGGGAGAATCGAGATGCTCGTGATGCCGGGGTGCTCGATAGTGGTCGAGGATCACCTCGCGATACAGCTCGTTAAGCGACACCGAAGATCTCCCTGGCCTCGTGCAGCCCATCGACCAAAGCGTCGACATCCGAGAGCACGTTGTACAGGTAGAAGGAAGCCCGAGCAGTCGCCGGGGCGTTCAAGGCGCGGGCGAGGGGACGGGCGCAATGATGCCCCGCCCGGATGGCAACACCCCGCTGATCCAGGATGGTGGCGATGTCGTGGGGGTGAATGTCGGCCAGCGTGAAGCTGATGGCCCCCCCGCGACGGGAAACCTCCGGTGGGCCGTATATGGTCAGCTCGTCGATGGCGCCCAGCCTCTCGAGGGCGTACTGGGTGATCTCGATCTCGTGCCGGCGCACCTTCTCCATGCCAACATGCTCGAGGTACTCGACGGCGGCAGCCAGGCCGATGGCCCCGGCAATGGGCGGAGTGCCTGCTTCGAACTTGTGGGGTATCGCCGCCCAGGTCGAGGATTCCAGCTGGACGTCGCTGATCATTTCGCCGCCACCTTCGGCCGGCTCCATCGCCTCGAGCAGCTCCCGCTTGCCGTACAGCACCCCGATGCCGGTCGGGCCGAGCATCTTGTGGCCCGAAAAGGCGAGAAAGTCCGCATCCAGCTCTTTGACATCTACCGGCATGTGGGGAACCGACTGGGCCGCATCGACTACAACCAGCGATCCCATCTCGTGCGCAGCGTTCGCGATGTGCCGGATCGGGTTGATAGTGCCGAGCACGTTCGACATGGCGCTGACCCCGACGATCTTGACCCGTTCGTCGAGGAGCTCGTCGAGCGCCTCCAGATCGAGGGCGTAGTCGGGGGTATAGGGAACGTAAACGAGCTCGGCGCCGGTGTGACGGCTCACCAGCTGCCACGGCACGATGTTGGCATGATGCTCCATCAGCGTGAGCAGCACCCGGTCGCCTGGGCGCAGGTTGTAGAGTCCCCAGCCGTAGGCAATCTGGTTGAGAGCCGAGGTAGTTCCGCGGGTGAACGCCACCTCGTCTGGATCGGCATTGATGAAGGCGGCCACGCCGGCGCGGGCCCCTTCGTATCGCTCGGTGGCTTCGGTAGCGAGCGTGTACGCGCCCCGATGCACGTTGGCGTTGCCGATCCGGTAGTAGTCGTCGAGAGCTTCGATCACCGCCGCCGGCTTCTGTGATGTCGCCGCTGAGTCGAGGTAGATCAACGGATGTCCGTTCATCTTCTCGTCGAGGATGGGGAAGTCCGACCGGAGGTGGGAGAGGTCGGTCACGATCTCAAGATGTGACTGCTGCCCGATACGAGTCATATCCCTCACCCTCGACCCGAGCGGCCAGCTCGGGGCCACCGGTCTCCACGATCTTGCCGTCGATGAGGATGTGGACCACGTCCGGTGTGATGTACTCGAGGAGGCGCTGGTAGTGGGTGATGATGAGAAAGGCGCGTTCGGGGCTGCGAAGGCGGTTGACCCCGTCTGCGACGACTCGCAGCGCATCGATATCCAGTCCCGAGTCGGTTTCGTCCATGATCGCCAGCTCGGGCTCGAGCACCGCCATCTGGAGGACTTCGTTGCGCTTGCGCTCCCCGCCCGAGAAGCCTTCATTCAGGTACCGGTCGGCGAAGCTGGGGTCCATGCCGAGCGCCCGCATCGTGTCGGCGACTTTGAGGCGCAGCTCGAGCACCGTCAGAGGGACGCCGGTGCGATTCGAGAGGGCTTGACGCAGGAAGTTGACGATGGTGACACCGGGAATCTCCTCGGGATACTGAAAGGCAAGGAACATGCCGGCCTTGCCGCGCTCGGTGCTGGTCACGGCCGCGATCTGCTCGTCGGTCCAGTCGTCGCCCGCCACCAGCTCCTGACCTTTGAAGCGGATGCTGCCGTCGGTGATCTCATAGGTGGGATCGCCCATGAGCACGCCCGCCAGGGTCGACTTCCCCGATCCATTGGGGCCCATGACCGCATGGATGGTGCCGCGGGCGACCTCGAGATCGATGCCCTGCAGGATCGGTGTTCCCTCCACGGAGACGTGGAGATCGGTGACGTTGAGAATCGGTTCCATCGGCAAGATCATAGAGTGCCGGGGTCGGATAGCCCGATAGTTGTTCTCAGCTGCAGTCGGGGGCACCTGGAGGGAAGACGTGGACACCGGTGACCGCCCAATCGGCGGCAAATCGGTCTGCCAGCACGGTGAGGGTGACCGGGTTCGAGCTGCGCGCCCGCAGGGATACCGACATGTCCTGAACGGCGATGGACCCGGCCAGGTGCCCGGCCCCGTCGAACCGGGCGATGAACTCCTGGTACGCGGCCTCGCGGCCGAAGGCCTCGATCCCACTCACGCCCTCGGCGGCGGCCAGCTCATTGCGAATGCGCGTGAGCTCGCGATCGTCGCTGACGAACACGATCACGTTCCAGCCCGGGAACGCATTGCAGGCGGGCGTAACGGCAGTCGCCACCTCCTCCACGTCTGCCAGCGAGCGCAGCTGGGCGGCCACTTCGGGGAGGAACGATGGATGCATGATCTCGATCCGCAACGAGGTGGGGAGGACAGCGGGGTCGACGCCGGCAACCAGGTCGGGTCGGTCTGCGTAGAGGGCGGTGAACTCGGCGAGAGCGTCCTCGCCGCCGACCAGTGCGACCCGGCTCACTCCGTTCCAGCCCTCGATGGCGGCCGCCAGCGGGCCGGCGATGGCGTCCCCCGTCAGCCAGGCAACGATGTCGGGGCCTCGCGCGGGCAGCGTCGTGCTCGGAGCCGCCGGCAGCGAGGCGGTCGTTCCCGGCTGTTCGGCGTCGACGGTGGTGGTGACGGCCGGCAGGGCCCCGGAGTCGGTGCGGGCGGGAGTCGTGCACCCGGCTGCGACCAGGGCCATTCCCAGCGGGAGGAGGGCGCGGCACAACAGCGGGTTCATGAAGGAGGTATCGGCGCCGGGGCAAGCCGACCTGAATGGCCCGCTCGCACCTCCTATGATCGCTCGATGGACTTCACGTATTCGGCCGAGCAAGTCATGCTGCGAGACGGCGCCCGCCGCTTCCTCGACGAACAGTGTTCGACCGAGCGGGTACGCGAGATCATGGAAAGCGAGCCCGGGGTTGATTCGCGGCTGTGGAAGAGCGTGTCTGAGCAGGGGTGGCCCGCCATGCACATACCCGAGTCGTACGGCGGGGCCGGCTTCACGTATGCCGAGACGGGAATACTCCTTCACGAGATGGGCCGGACGCTCGCCCCGGTGCCGTTCCTGTCCACACTCCTGGCCGCCGAAGCCCTGTTGGCAGGCGGCAACGAAGAACAGAAGGCACACTGGCTGCCGGCGATCGCGGCCGGCGACGCCATCGCCACCATCGCCGTGATAGAGCCGGGCGGGGGCTGGGATCAGAGGTCGGTCACGGTTGCTGCCGACCCGGCGGCGGGTGGCGGCCACGTCATAACGGGAGTGAAGAGCTTCGTCACGGCCGGGCACATCGCCGATCTCCTGGTGGTGGCAGCGAAGGTCGATGAGGAGGTAGGGCTGTTTCTCGTCGGCGCCGATTCGGTCTCCGCCTCCCGGCTGGTCACGCTCGACACGACTCGTCCGCAGGCCGTGGTGGAGATGACGGCAGCTCCGGCCGTCCGGCTCGGCCGCGCCGGCTGGGAAACGGTCGAGCGGGTGTACGACGTCGCCCGGACCGCACTCGCCGCGGAACAGGTGGGTGGCCTGGAGCGGGTGCTGGAGATGGCGGTCGAGTACGCCAAGACTCGCAGACAATTCGGCCGCGCCATCGGATCGTTCCAAGCAGTGAAGCACATGTGCGCCGACATGCTCGTGTCACTCGAGTCGGCTCGATCGGCGGCCGGGTACGCCCTTTGGGCCCTGGCGACCGGCTCCCCCGAGCTGGCCGTGGCCGCTCCGCTCGCCAAGGCCTACTGCTCGGAGGCGTATTTCAAAGCGGCCGCCGACAACATCCAGGTTCACGGCGGCATCGGGTTCACGTGGGAGCACGACGCCCACCTCTACTTCAAGCGGGCAAAGAGCACCGAGCTCCTCTTCGGGTCGCCGGCCGAACAGCGAGCCGTCCTCGCCGACCGGGTCGGGCTCTAGGTGGCTAAGCGCCCGAAAGGGCGGTGGTCCAGAGGTCGAGGTCGACCTGCCCGGCCCCGGACAACCTGGTAACGAGGTTGCCGTCGGAATCGACCATTGCCCACAGCGGAAACGCCGTCACGCCGAAGGCGTTTCCAACCTCAGACGAAGTCGAGTCCAGAATCACCGGTGTCGGCCAGTTTTCGCGTTCAAGCCAGTCCGACGGTGGGTAATTGGCCCGGGTGCGGCTGATCGATGTCGCCACCGCAATCATCTCAACGTCGTCGGGCAGGGTGTTCTCGGCCAGCCAGTCCACGACCTCGGGCACCTCGGCCTGGCAGTTGGGGCACCAGTGAGCCAGGAACACGATGAGTTTCGCTTTGCCGTTGTTCTCAATCGAGACGGGGGTGCCGTCGAAGTCGGCACCGGCGACAGCCGGTGTCGGCTTGCCGGCCTCCGCATCGCTCTGCCCCGACGCGAAGGGGGCGAGCCGCTCCCCGGTGACAGTGGGTGCTCCCTGCAAGTCGGGGTCGGTGGTGCTGCTCGAGCCGGCGCCGCTGATCACTACTGCCACCAAACCGATGACGGCAACGGCTCCGGCCAGCGAGAGCAGCAGGGTCTTGGCGTTCGAACTCTTCTGCGTGGAGGATCTGGATGTCATGGTCAACCTTCGAGCTGAGACAGGTCGTCGAATAGCCTTTCGACGGTTTGCAGGGGCAGGCTACCGGCAGTTCTGGCTAATACGACCCCATCGGGGTTGAGCACCACCCAGAACGGGTAGGCAGTGAGGCCGTAGGCGATCGCCGCCTGATTGTCGGCCGTATCCATCAGCACCGGAACCGGCCACGCATCGGGGGTCAGCCACTCCGAAGGAGGGTAGTTGGGCCGGGCCTCGTCCACCCCGGTGGAGACGGCGAACAGTTCCACGTTGTCGGGCGGCTGATTCGCTGCCAGGTAGGGACCCAGGTCCTGAACCTCGTCCCGACAGTGCGGGCACCAGTGGGAAAGGAACATGACGACGGTGTAGTTGCCGGACGGCGCGATCCGAACCTCCGAGCCGTCGAAGCCGGCGCCGGCGAGGGTCGGGGCGGGGAGGCCGACTGCCGGGTCCGGCTCCTCTCCGAATCGGGGCAGGCCGGCGCCCGATATCGCCAGCGACTCGGATGTCTCGAGTGACGCAGGGAGCGTCGTCGTGGTCGTTGTCGGTGCCGTGGTGGTGGGAGCGCTGGTGGCCAGAGGCAGTGCATCATCGCCACCGGGGCCACCGTCGCCTCCTCCGCATGCCGCCACGACCACCGCCAACGCCACCAGCCCGCGTCTCATGGGGACTTTTCGGTCGTCGCCAGCAACACGGCGATGAGGACGAAGCCGGCCAGGGCCATGTAGGGGATGGAAACGAACCCGTACTGCCAGACGTACGGCGCCGAGCACGGCACCTCCAGTGAGCAGGCTCCGGCTTCGAGATCGGGAAACTGCTGGATCAAATAGTGATAGGCGGCGATGAGGCCACCGGCGACGGCCAGCGGCATGCCGTAGCGGCGGGCCCCGAAGTTGTCCTTGCGGACGGCGGCAATGATGAGAATGATTGCCAGCGGATACATCGCGATGCGCTGGTACCAGCACAGCCGGCAGGGGATGAGGTCGTAGTACTCCGAGTAGAGCAGGCTGCCGATGGTCGACGCCGACGCCACCGCCGCGGCGATGGACACCCCGGCGTCCCGGAGCGCCTCTCGCATCCAATCGCGGGGGCCGACCAGGAACCCAACGCCCCATCTGGCACCGACAAAGACGGCGAGCAGCACGATGGCGGCTGCGTTGGCGAACAGGGCCAGCAGCGCGGTCAGTTGTGTGTAGGTGACGTAACTCACGGGCGGTTGAGCCTCGGGCGAGGGATTCTCGGCAGGCAAGCCTCCCGGGAACTCTAGATCGTCGGTCGTGCCTGCACCGCCCACTGTGACGGGAGAAGTATTGTTTCTCCATGAGCCCACTGATTCTCGGAGCCCTGCTGGTGGCGGCGCTGCTGGCGATCGCTGCCGCCATGGTGTGGCAGGAAGCCGTGAAACGGCCCGGCGCCGAGCCCCTCACGTATGTGCTGGAGGATGCGGTTGCCTTCGTCGACACCGCCCTCGGGCCCACATCGCCGCTCACACGAGACGACGTCCGGCGCATCCTCGAATGGGAGGTCATCTACCTGCAGGGCGTCTCGCCGCGCAGCGGCGGTCCGCTGGCGCCGGTGCGGGTGGGAGGCTCAGACGACGCGGTGCGCTTCATCGCCGGTCAGATAGACCGCCGGAGCGGCCCTCGCTACGGAGCCGGGGCAATCCGTGCAGTGCTGGAGCATGAGGCCGAGTATCTGCTCAGCATCGGCGCCCTCGGTGCCACGGTGGAGGAAGCCGGGCTATGAGCGGCCGCCCGCAGTGGAAAGATGCGTATGAAGACGGGCGGCTCCGCCGGGAGAGCTTCGAGTCGCTCTCGGGGGATCCGGTGCCGCCGCTCGGCCTTCCCGACGAGGGCGATCCTGATGAAAAGATCGGATACCCCGGCTCCTACCCCTACACGCGGGGCATTCATGCCACCGGCTACCGGGGCCGGCTATGGACCGTCCGCCAGTTCGCCGGGTTCGCGTCGGTGGCCGACACCAACGCACGGTTCAGGCATTTGCTGGCCGAGGGTCAGCACGGCGTTTCGGTGGCCTTCGACATGCCCACACTCATGGGCCTCGATAGCGACTCGGCGAGGTCCTCCGGCGAGGTCGGGCATTGCGGGGTGGCGGTCGACTCGGCAGATGACATGGGCCGCCTGATGGAGGAGATCCCACTCGACGAGGTGTCGGTCTCGATGACGATCAATGGCCCGGCTCAGGTGCTCTTCGCGTTCCTGCTCGTTGCCGCCGAGGACCAGGGGGTGGAGTGGGGCAAGCTGCAAGGAACGCTGCAAAACGACATCCTCAAGGAGTACATCGCCCAGAAGGAGTGGCTGTTCCCGCCCGGCCCCCACCTCCGCTTGCTCGTCGACCAGGTCGAGTTCTGCATGGAGAAGGTGCCGCTCTGGAACACGATCTCCATCTCGGGGTATCACATCCGGGAAGCCGGTGCGACCGCCGCTGAGGAGCTGGCTTTCACCCTCGCCGACGGGTTCGCATACGTCGAAGCGTGCACCGAGCGAGGCCTGGCCGTCGACTCGTTCGTTCCCCGATTCTCGTTCTTCTTCGACGCCCACGTCGACTTCTTCGAAGAGATCGCCAAGTTCCGGGCCGCCCGCCGCATCTGGGCGCGCTGGATGCGAGAGCGCTACGGCGCCAGAGACGAACGGTCGCTGAAGCTCCGGTTCCACTCCCAGACGGCCGGGGTCTCACTGACGGCCCAGCAGCCGTACAACAACGTGGTGCGCACCGCCATCGAGGCACTCGCCGCCGTACTCGGAGGCACGCAGAGCCTGCACACCAATGCGCTGGATGAGGTCTACGCCCTGCCGACCGCGGAAGCCGCCGAGCTCGCCTTGCGCACCCAGCAGGTCATTGCAGAGGAGACGGGAGTGGCCGACACCATCGATCCGCTCGGTGGGTCCTGGTACGTCGAACAGCTCACCGACCGCATAGAGGGTGCCGCCGAGGAGATATTCGCCGCCATCGACCGCAAGGGATCGGGCTCGATGCTGGCAGGGGTGCTGAAAGGAATCGAGGAGGGATGGTTCCAGGGCCGGATCTCGGACTCGGCCTATGAGTTCGAGAAGAAGGTGACCTCGGGAGAGCGCGGAATCGTCGGGGTGAACCGCTACGTCAAGGAGGAGGACGGCGGCATACCAATCCTGCGGATTTCAGAGGAGATCGAGACCTCCCAGCGCCGGGTGCTCGCCGATTTGCGGGCACGGCGCGACGAGGCAGCGGTGGCGGCCGCGTTGGCCGCCCTCCGGGACGGGGCGGAAGGGACCGCAAATCTGATGGAGCTGATCGTCGGTGCTGCCCGGGTCCGGGCAACCGAAGGCGAGATTGTGGAGGCGTTGCGGGAGGTGTTCGGTGAATACCGAGAACCAGCCTGGATCTGACCTGAAGCAGCGTGTGGCCGAGGCCATGCTGGCGCTGTACTTCGCCGTTGCCCCCAGCACGATGCCGGCGTGGCGGCAGGCGGCGGCGGCTCCGCCGGCCGCGATGCTCGTGGTTGGGGAACCGGTTCCTAGAATCAGAGCATGACCGACTACTCGGCAGAGGAAGCCAATCTCGACGAGTTCGTCGACTACTTCAACGCCCGGGACTTGGAGTCGATCGGAGAGCTCCTCGACAAAGAGGTTTCGGCGCCCTTCTTCGGTGGAAGCGGCCACGACGCAGTCATGCAGGGCATCGGTGAGCTGGTCCTCGGTTATCCGGGGATCTTGGCCACCCGCGGCGAACTGGGCGACGAGCCGGTGGTGGTGGCGTGGATTCCCGGGGAGGAGCGTGTCTACAGCCGTATGGGCTACTTCCGCTTCACGTTCACCGAAGACGGTGAGAACGCCGAGGACGCCGGAGTTGTCGACGGTGAGCTGCAGATCGAGCACATCGACTACTCGGATGAGATCGACGATGGGAGCCTGCTGGCCGAGGAGCCGGACCCCGACGACATGGCCGAATGGGAGAGCTGGCAGGAGTGGGAGGAGGGCGCCGGCTAGTGGGCAGGCTGCGCCGGTTCGAGCACAGCCGCTTTCTCGGTACCCGTGATGACATGCGGTTCTACGACTGCGACGACCCCGACCAGTTCGCCATGCTCGAAGCCCGGATGAACGATTACGGTCCTCGAGCCGGCACTCTCATTTCCGCCATCGCCCCGGACACCGCAGCCGAAGCCCGCAATCGCGGGTACCGGGCGGTGAGCGGCTAGCGCCGGGCCAATGCTCCCGCTCCAGAAATCCACCCGGGATGCCGATCACCGACCCATGACACAGATCGTGCACCGCTGCGGGGCCGCCCTCCAGTTCGTGGCCTGGATCTCGCTCTGGGTGCTGCTCGCCTCCGCCGTCATCCGCTGACCGCTTCCCCCAACCAGTGGTCGGCGATGAGCCCGGCGACGGTGTCCTCACGAAAGAAGAAGAAGTGGTCGCTGCCCTTGAGCACGCTCACCGTGGCGCCGGCGGCGTCTGCGTAGGCCTGTAATTCGTCGACGGTCACGAACTGGTCGCGATCCCCGAGGATGAACGTCCGGCGGGCCGGAACGAGGCGGTCGGGGCTGGGCAGGCGGTCGACGCCGTCGATTCGAAGTGGGGGAGCTATGCCGGCAAACGGCGTCGGGTCGCGCTGGCGCGCCTGCCATTGCAGTGCCGTGGCGGCACCGAAAGACCACCCGACCAGTCCCGGATCGGGGCCCGTGTCCCGCGCATGCGCCATGGCTGCGGCCACGTCGTCGATCTCGCCGCTGCCTTCGTCCCACCGGCCGGTCGAGAGCCCGACGCCGCGGAAGTTGAACCGAAGCACGCTGAAGCCGCGCGCTACCAGGGCTTTTGTCACCTTGTGCATGAGCGGCGCAGTCATGGTGCCGCCCTGTTGCGGATCGGGGTGGCAGAACACCAGGGCACCGACCGACGGCTCCGGGCGGTCCCAACGCGCCTCGAGCGAAATGCCCCCCGTGCTTTGAATGACGGCGAGCTCGTGGCTCATCGGAACCTCGTGGCTCATCGGAACCTCGTGGCTCATCGGAACATCGCCTCGACCGACGCTCTCCGCTCGGCGAACTCGTCGTCGGCCAGCACCGGCCCGGTGGCCGAGAAGACTCGCAGGATGACGGCGTCCCCTGCGGGGACCTCCGACAGGATGTGATGGCGGGAGCCTTCCGACCCCGCCAGAGACGCAGCCGGCTGCAATCCGACGACCAGGCCGACGTGGTCACCCTCCGGCGGCCCCATTGCGGCCAATGCCTGATGGTCGGCAGACAACTCCGAGGCCGGGCGCGGCCCGGCTGCTTGCAGTTCGAGCTCGTCGTTGAGATCGACGGCATGACGGTGGACGAACGCGACGACGACGGTCCCGGCCGACAGTGCCCTCAGGTCCGGGTCGGGGAGGGAGAGCCGCTCAGCCATCACACCGCTCGTGCGTAAAACCACCAGGCGCCGGCGATGAGGATCACCAGAGCCGTGATGAGCGAAGCGATGATGAGGTAGCGGGTCTGCATTCACGAGAACTGTATCCGGGGGCGGAGGGAACGAACAGCACGCCCGACCCATAGGCCATCAGACCGGTTGCTACTAGTCTCGGCTTTCGTTCAGGAGGGTGTGCCGTGTACGACGTCGTCATCATCGGAGGAGGTCCGGGCGGGTATGCCGCCGCCCTCTACGCCGACAACTTCGGCCTCTCGGTAGCTCTGGTGGAAAAGGAGCGGGTGGGCGGGACCTGCCTCATCCGTGGTTGCATTCCCGCCAAGACCTGGCTGCAAGCCGCCGAGGTGTTCACGACGGTCTCGCGGGCGGCGGATTTCGGCGTTCATGCCTCGCCACCGTCGTTCAACTGGGCAGAGGGCTTGGCCCGCAAGAACCAGATCGTGGACCAGCTCGTCAGCGGTCTCTCGGGGCTCCTCAAGCACCGCAAGGTCGATGTCGTAGACGGCTACGGCCGCCTCGCCGGACCCCGAAAGGTCGTCGTGGAGGGCAGCGACGGCAGCCGCGAGCTCGAGGCTGCCAACATCATCGTTGCGACCGGGTCGGTGCCGCGCTCCATCCCCGGCTATGAGTTCGACGGTTCCCGGATTCTCAGCTCCGACCACGCCCTGGACTGGGCGGAGAACCCGGGCCGGGTGGCGGTGATCGGCGCCGGCGCCATCGGTTGCGAGTTCGCCTCATTGCTCGCCGACCTCGGCAACGAAGTGCACTTGTTCGAAATGCTCGACCAGATCATTCCCGGCGCCGACCCCCAGGCGGCTCGTGCACTCGACCGCCAGCTTTCCGCCCGCGGTGTCACCATTCGCACCGGCGTCTCGGTCGGCGCGCCGCAGACCGGTGACGGAGGCGTTTCGGTCCCGTTCGGGGACGAGTCGGTGCACGTCGATGCGGTCCTGGTGGCGGTGGGCCGGGCGCCCCTCACCGGCGACCTGGGCCTGGAGGCGACGAAGGTCGAGCTCGACCGTGGCTTCGTCAAGGTTGACCTCGACACCTATGAGACAGCTGAGCCGGGCGTGTTCGCGGTCGGAGACATCGTGGCCGGAACCCCGCAGCTGGCCCACGCCGGGTTCGCCGAAGCCATTTCCGCCATCACCCACATCGCCACCGGCCAGGCGCAGCCCGTCAACTACCGGGCGATTCCACTCGTCGTGTATACCCACCCGGAGCTGGCGTCCGTCGGACTCACGCAGGCCGAGGCTGAAGAGCTCGGATATGAGGTTGAGAAGACCTCGCACACGCTGGCGGGAGTCGGAAGGGCGATCATTCGGGGCCAGGCACAGGGGCTGGTCAAGATCGTGGCCGCCAAGGACGGCCCGATCCTGGGGGCAACCGTCGTGGGACCCGACGCCGGTGAGATGATCCACGAGCTCATGTACGCCGTCGGGTGGGAAGCGCTGCCGTCTGAGGCGGCCGCCTTCGTGCACGCTCATCCAACGCTGTCGGAAGCCGTGGGCGAGACCCTGATGGCAGCTGCGGGGAGGCCATTGCATTGAGAGCAGCTCGAGCGCGTAGCATTCGGTACCACACCCGGTTGATCCGTCCAAGCCCCGCCCTTTAGGAGAGTCGAAGACATGGCCGTTGTCGTCACAATGCCCCAGCTGGGGGAGACCGTTACGGAAGGAACCATCCTCCGCTGGATGAAGCAGCCCGGCGAGACGGTGGCGGCCGACGAGGTGCTCCTCGAGATCTCAACCGACAAGGTCGACACCGAGATCCCGTCACCCGCAGCCGGCGTGTTGAGCGAGATCCTGGTGCCGGAGGGCGAGACGGTCGCCGTCGGCACCGATCTGGCGGTGATCGGGGACGAAGGGGAGGCGGCGGCGGAAGCGAGCGACTCGACCGCATCCGCGCCTCCCGCCATCTCCATGGAGCCCGCAGCAACGGCATCCACCGAGCCCGCGGCTCCGGCGGCCCAGGCCCAAGCCCCCGAGGCAGCTCCTTCCGGCGATGCCGCACCGCCGGCTCCGGCCGCCGGTGGCAGCCCGCTCGGCCCCCAGTCGGGCCCCGGCCCGGGCAAGCGGCAGGTGTTGTCGCCCGTAGTTCGCAAGCTGGCCGCGTCCTCGGGTGTCGACCTGGCGCTGGTGCCCGGCACCGGTGAAGGCGGCCGCATCACCCGGGCGGATCTCGAGGGCTACATCGCCTCCCAGCCCACCGCAGCCCCGGCACCGGCAACCGCCGCGCCGCCGGCACCCGCGGCGGCCCCTGCCGGTACCGCAGTAACCGCAGCAGCGCCGGCGCCTCCTTCCCATTCGGGCGCGCCCCCCACCCAACCCGAGGCGGCCTCGCCGACACCCGCCGCACCGGTCCCCGACGCCCCGAGCGCTCAGGTGAGCCCACCGGCACCGGCGGCACCGGCGGCACCGGAAGGGGAGTCGGTTGCCGCTCCGGAGGGCGTGCCCCTCATGGCAGGCGACCATGTCGTCGAGCTCTCGCGTCTCCGGCAGCGAATCGCCGACAACATGATCAAGGCCAAGCAGTCGGCTGCTCACGTGTGGGCATCGGTGGAAGTCGACTACGAGAACCTGGAGCGGGTCCGCGCCCGCCACAAGGCTGCCTGGAAGGCAGCGGAGGGCTTTTCGCTGACGTATCTTCCGTTCGTTGCTCGTGCCACCGTCGATGCCCTTGCCGCCTTCCCGGTGGTCAACAGTTCGATCTACCCGTCGGCCGGCAAGGCCGTCTATCACGCCTCGATCAACCTGGGCATCGCCATCGACCTCGATCAAGCGGGCCTGGTCGTCGGAACGGTGCGGGGGGCCGACGGGCTGCGAGTGGTGGGATTGGCCCGGGCGATTCGGGCCGTCGCCGACAAAGCCCGCAACGATCAGCTGCAGCCCGACGACGTATCCGGGAGCACCTTCTCCATCACCAACCCCGGCCCGTTCGGGTCCTTCATGACTGCACCGATCATCAACGTTCCCAACACCGGCATTCTCTCAACGGACACCGTTGCCAAGCGCCCGGTGGTGGTGACAGACGAGCACGGCAACGACTCGATCGCCATCCGACATGTCGGGTACCTGGGGCTGAGCTGGAACCATCAGGCCTTCGACGGTTCAGCGGCACTGCTGTTCTTGCAGCGCATCAAGCAGAACATCGAAACCTGGGACTGGGACCAAGAGCTGGCATGAGGGTCCGCTGGCTCGGGCGGCTTCCCTACGAGGAAGCATGGGACCTGCAGCGGGCCTTCCACGAGGGCCGGGTGGAGGGCCGCAGCGACGACGACTACCTGCTGCTGCTCGAACACCCGCCCACGTACACGATCGGAAGAAATGGCGACGGAAGCAACCTGCTGGTGGAGCCGGCGTCCCTGCGGGAGCTCGGTGCTGAGCTGTTTCATGTCGACCGGGGAGGGGACATCACCTTCCATGGACCCGGGCAGCTGGTGGGCTATCCCATCATCGCGCTTGCGGATTCCCGGCAGATCGTTCCCTACGTCCGGAAATTGGAGCGATCCATTGTTGCCGCCCTCGGTGACCTTGGCATCGAGGCGTGGGCGGAAGAGGGCTTGACCGGTGTATGGACGGAACGAGGCAAAGTCGCCGCCATTGGAGTGCGTGTGGCCCGGGGCGTCAGCATGCATGGTTTCGCCATCAACCTCGACCCCGACCTGAGTTTCTTCGATCGTATCAACCCCTGCGGCCTGCAGCGGCCCGTCACCTCGGTCCGAGCCCTGGCCGGGCGCAAGGTCAGCCACGAGGAATTCATCGATGTGCTCGTGCCCCACTTTGCCGGGATCTTCGATGCGCCGTTGGTGGAACAGCAGCGAGCAGCTTTCGTCCGTGGGACGGGGCGGGAGTTCGACGTGGACCGCCGGGTAGCGGCGGGGGCCTTCGCCGGAAGCTCCGGGCCGGGGCCGGCGCTGGTCAGGGGCCGGCTGCCTGGGGAACCGGAGCGCCCGGAGTGGATGAAGGTCAAGGCGGTGATGAACGAGGGATATCGGGACGTCAAGAACCTCATGCGGGCCGGGGGCCTCAATACGGTGTGCGAGGAGGCCGGCTGCCCCAACATCTTCGAGTGCTGGGAGTCGGGGACCGCCACGCTCATGCTGCTCGGCGATACGTGTACTCGCGCCTGCAGCTTCTGCGATGTCAAGACGGGCAAGCCGGGGGAAGTCGACATCTTCGAGCCGCTGCGTGCCGCCGAGGCCGTGGCTTCGATGAACCTCCAGCATGCCGTGCTCACCAGCGTGAACCGCGATGACCTGCCCGACGGCGGGTCGGGCATCTTTGCCCAGACCATCGAGGCGATCCAGGCCCGGCTGCCCGGGTGTGACGTCGAGGTGCTCATCCCCGACTTCAAGGGCGACCGCGCCGCCCTCGAGACCGTTATGGAGGCCAAGCCTGCCGTGCTCAATCACAACACCGAAACGGTCCTCCGGTTGCAGCGCGACATCCGGACCGCCGCCAACTACGGGCGTTCGCTGGCGTTGCTGGCCCGGGCCAAGTGGATCAACCCCGCCGG
>JBFKDW010000022.1:0-37798 GCA_041619515.1 Acidimicrobiia bacterium | reverse complement strand
GAAAGATGCCGTCGAACCTAGCTGGTGCGTCCACCGACAGCCCGCAGCCGGCTCACGGGTCGCGAAATCCCTTGCCGTCCAGGATCCTCTGAACGTGCTTGTCGACCCGCGCCAGGCGCGTCTTGGCCTGCTTGGCACCCGAGAAGTACAGGTTGTATTCGCGCTGGCGGCCAGGCGTCAGGGCCTCGAAGGCGGCTTTGAGGACAGGGTCCTGTTCGAGGCGAGTCGTGAGCTCCTTCACCAGGGCGAGCTCGGGGGCCGGGCCTACCGACAGGCCCGCCTCCTCCACAGCGATGGCTTCGTCGACATAGGCCTCGACGGTGCCGGCCAGCCGAACCACGTCCTCGACCGAGGTGAACCGAATGCGGCGAGCCGACCGTGAGTTTGGCCCTTGCTCTTCGAGAACGCCTTCCGGGTCGCTCAACAATGCGCCCTTGAAGAACATGAGCGACAGGAACGGGCTCATCTCCTGGAGAATGAGGATGTTCTTGCCGTCATGGCTGTAGCAGGGCTTGCCCCACTTGATGTCCTCGGCCAGCCCGCCGCCCAGCAAGATGGGCCGCAGGGCGCTCATTTCCTCCGGCCACTTCTCCGACCGTCTGATGTAGGCATCGACCTTGGGGTTCATGTCACTCCGAGCGGCCCGACGCACCAGTTTGCCACTACCCGGCCGTGACAGCGATGGCGTCACAGCAAGTGGCCCAGCTGGCGCCACAAGATGCGGCCTACCACCGCAACCCAGACCAGGTAGGGCACCGCCACGATCAGCAGGGCCCGAGGCAGCCGCACATCCGCCGACGCCGCCACGGCTCCCGCCAGCATGGCTGGCATCCAGAACACACCGGCGAACAATGCCGGCCAGCGGGCCAGGCTCGGAAGACGAAGCATGACCGAGACCACCTGAATGAATATCGCCACCAGCAACAGCGGAAGATGCGCATGCCCGACCAACCGGACGAACGGAGCAAGCGGCCCGAAGGAACCGGACGCCAGACGGACCAGCACCCACAGGGCGACGCCCAGCCACATCCACCCGTAGAAGCCGGTAAGCATGAGCCGCACCGTGGCTCTGGGAGAGAAGTCGGGCCAGCCGAACCGGTCGAGTGCGAACATCAGATAGCCGCCCAGCACCACCAACCCGGCTCCGGCCGGCGAAGCCTCCGACTCGAGCCATCGCCACGTTCCGAGGTCGAGCCGGAGCGCACGGGAGAGCCCGTTCACGGTTGCCAGAAGCGGCCCTCAGGCCAGAAGGTCGAGAAATCGGCGGGAAAGATGGTGAAACCGGGCAGCAGCCCCAGACTCTCGCCGGCGAGCTCACCGCTCACCCCGAGCCCCCGCACCGGGTCCCAAACGCTGCCGGTCTCGCGGTCGACGAGCACGCCGTTCTCGATCGACATCGTGAGGACACGATCGCCGACGCTTCGGGCGAACGTCTCCCACCGGGTCTCGTTCGCAGGGTCGATGACGACTGCTACCTCGAGGCCGCCGACCACCTCATTGACGACTCCGGCCGCCTCGAGGTCCCGATGCCGGAAGGCGACTGCCTCCCCGGCCAGGTCGAGCACGATGGCCATTCGCCCGAGCTCGAACCCGGTGACGCCGGCCGGGACGTCGAGGGCGAGCGTCCCCGGATGAGACTCGCGCCATGCTTCCCAGGTGGTGTACGAGACGGGGTGCAAGTCGAGGTGACGTCCCCGGCGCGGCCCGGCGACCGCCTCCCCGGTCGGCTGAGACCAGATGCTGCCCGTGTCGTGATCCCAGAAGGTCATGGCGTTGCCCAGCAACGCTCCCTGCACCCCGAAAACCACCTCCTTGCCGTCGATGGTGCGGCGATGGACCATCGCCGTGGCGCACAGTGGTCACCAGGTGACGAGGATCGGCTCCCCGGCGATGAAGTCGTTCACCATCTCGTGCCGGTTGAGGAAGCTCACCGGGTATGCCTTCGCTTCGTCGTCGGCCGCAACACCGATGACCTGAGTTTCGGGGGGCCAGTCCACACCATCGGCGGGCGTGAACTCCGGTTCGTAGATCGGCTGGATCCCGTCGCGGGGCAGCAGCTGGGTGAAGCCGTGTGGCAGGGTTTCTCCCGCCGTCACCGGGTTGTACACGTCGCGTGGTCCGACTCTCGTCCCGGGTGAGCCCGGCTCGCTGCGTGTCGCCGGGGAGAAGGCCCATTCGGTGGCCAGCAGCAACACGCCTCCGGTGACGACCAGGGCGATGGTCTTGAAACGACGCTTCATCATCTTTTTGGGAAACACCGATCGGCGTGTTCTCTTCCTGATTTCTCGGCTCCCGTCCCCAGCTCACCGGCTTCCGGGCCCGTGGCACACGCCACTGCCCGGTGGCGAGCCACCCGGGATCGGCCGATGCGAGGGACTCGAGCTGACGAGATCAGCTGTCGATCAGCCCCTCGCTCATGCTTCCGCCCGGCCGGGTGAAGTGGCTGCCCCGGCTGGAGTAGGTCGCCGGGAGATGCAGGAACTTCGAGTAGGTCCTGATGGTCCAGGACACCGGACCCCGGAAGAAATAGGCCTCAGGTGCCGCCACCAGGTCGATGTCCTTCTTGTACTTCTCGGCGGTCCCCTTCGACAGGTGGAATTTCAGCTCGTCGCTGCTGTCGAACGCTTCGTGGATGATCAAGGCGTCCTCGCCGACCACCTGATAGGCCTCAAAGCGGACCAGGCCCTGCTCGAGCGAGTGCGCCTCGGTGCCGACCCGCTGCCACCAGTACCTGAGATCTTCGAAATGGGTCGCAACCCCCGGCTTTGCCGTCCATTTGGCCGTGACCATGATGGCGGTCTCGGGATCGGGTTGGCGATAGTCATGTTTCACGTAGCCGAACAGCAGCTCTCCGAACACCGCCGGCACCCCCGTTGCCGAAACCGCTTCTCGCGCAGGGGCGGGAATCTCGACACCACGAACCAGATGCAGCTGAGGCGTCGCTACCGCGGTCAGCGGCTCCTTGTGTTCGGCGGCGGTCGTTGTGAAGTAGTCGACCAGCGCGTCGGGACTCGAGAAGACGTGGTGAACGAGCACTGCATCCTCGCCAACGGCATGGTTGATCTCGGTCGACATGACACCGGCATCGGTCCTCGCCCCTGCGAGGATGTCCTCCCACTCCTGCAGCATTTCTTTCGATTCGGCGGTCCTGCGAAACATCCCGCCCTGCCGTGCCGGGATCCACTTCCCGGTGATGCTGATCTCCCGGCCGAGCTTCGACGGCTCGGCGAGGAAGGGAGCCAGGGGCTCGCTGGGCTGTGTCACGGTGCTCGCGATCGTGTCGGTGCGGATGGCCTGGTCGAATCCTATCTCGGGCGCGCGACCCGGGCCCGACACAACCTGCGATGATTGCCGGCCGACCTTCCGGTCAGCGGTCCACCCGTTCCCGGCTGTCCTGTCGGGAGACCTCGTTGACCCGGTAGTCCCCGAGGAAGGTGGCGATGGCGTGACCGGCGATGCCGAAACCCCAGGCGAAGATGACCCAGAACGCCCAATCGAGGCCGAGGAATTGGTCGTTCGGCCCGGTTCGCCTGTCGAGATAGATGATGAGTCCGTTGACGAGGACGAAGGTCATGAGGTGGTAGTAGAAGTCCCGAACCTCTTTCACACGTTGTCGTGCCCGCTCCATGGCGGGATTCCGCCGTTGTCCCATCCGACCCTCCGGATCTTCAGTGCCGTATTGCTTCAACATCAGCGTCGATGAAGCAGGCCGGGTGCACCAGAGGCTTTTGGTGATTCCTCCCCGGGACGGGCCGGTGTGTAGCTTTGCCACAGGTTGAACTGAGAAGAGGATGTATGGCAACCCACGGCAAGGCCGAAGTGCTCGCAACGATCCGGCGGGAGGGTGTCGTCCCGGTCTTCTACGACGCCGATCTCGAGACAACGCGTGAGGTTGCTCGGCGCCTGGTGTCCGCCGGTCTCACGACGATCGAGTTCACCAACCGGGGTGACGGTGCGGTCGAGGTGCTGGCCGAGCTCATCCGCTGGGCCCGCAGTGAGCTGCCCGAGCTGGTCGTCGGGGTGGGCACCGCGGTCGAAGCGGCGACCGCCGGGCACGTCATCGACCTGGGGGCAAACTTCGTGTTCGGCCCGGCCCTTTCGCCGGAAGTCGCCGCGGTGTGCAACGGGCGCAACATCCCGTACGTCCCGGGGTGCGGAACCCTCACCGAGATCCTCACGGCCTACCGCCTCGGATGCGATCTCGTGAAGCTGTTTCCGGCGGCCTCACTCGGAGGCCCCGATTTCTTGAGCGCCATCCGCGCACCGTGTCCATGGATCGATGCGGTTCCGACCGGTGGCGTCGAGCCGACGGTGGAATCGATGAAGGCATGGTTCGATGCGGGCGCTCCCGCGGTTGGGATGGGATCGAAACTGCTGCCGCGGGACATGATCGGGAGGGGCGATTGGGACGCACTGGAGCAGCGGGTGGCGGCAACGGTCGCTGCGGTCCGGGAAGCCAGGGGAGGTGGGTAGGCAGTGGCTCTTTCGATAAAGGGTGCAGACGCTTGTCGGTGGGATGCCATCAGCCTCGGAGAGGTCATGCTGCGGTTCGATCCCGAATTCGGCCGGATCCGAACCACCCGGCACTTCAGAGTGAGTGAGGGCGGCGGCGAATACAACGTCGCCCGGGCACTGCGCAAGGTGTTCGGACTCCGCACCGCGATCGTCACCGCGCTGGTCGACAGCGAGGTTGGGCGGCTGCTGGAGGACCTCATGATGACCGGGGGAGTCGACCTCCGACACGTCAAATGGGTTCCCCACGACGGCATCGGGCTGGCGTCCCGGATCGGTCTCAACTTCGTGGAGAAAGGGTACGGCCCCCGGCCGGCGCTCGGAGTCTCGGACCGGGCCAACACGGCCGTCTCTCAGCTCGAGCCGGGCGACATCGACTGGCACCAGGTGTTCGAGGTCGAGGGCGTCCGCTGGCTGCACACCGGGGGAATCTTTGCCGCACTATCGGACGGCACCGCCGAAGTGGCGTTGGAAGCGGTGCAGGCCGCCAAAGCGGCCGGGACGATCGTGTCCTACGACCTCAACTACCGGCCGTCGCTGTGGCAGCCGCACGGCGGGCGTGAACGGGCCGTCGAGGTGAACCGGCGCCTCGCCGAGCACGTCGATGTGATGATCGGCAACGAGGAGGACTTCACCGCCGCCCTCGGGTTCGCCGTTCCCGACCAGGATCACGACATCAGCAAGATCGACCCGGCGAGTTTCAAAGTCATGATCGGGAAGGTGATAGAGACGTTCCCCAACTTCAAGGTGGTGGCCACGACGCTCCGCAACGCCCGCACCGCCGGGTTCAATGATTGGGGGGCGGTGCTGTATGCGAATGGTGAATTCCATGAGGCACAGCTGCGGGAGAACCTCGAGATCTACGATCGGGTCGGCGGTGGCGACGGCTTCGCGACCGGCATGATCTGGAGCTTTCTCGAGGGCAGGACCGCCTCCGAAGCGGTCGAAATCGGCGCGGCTCACGGAGCGCTCACGATGTCGACACCGGGTGACACGTCCATGATGAGCAAGGACGAGGTCCTCAGGGCCGTCTCGGCCAGGAGCGCTCGGATCGTCCGATGATCGCTGTCCTGGTCGTCCGAATGGCATCAGGAGTCCATGTCGCGGGCGGTCGGCACCGCCGAACGGGTTCGAGCCGACCGGGGAAAAAGACAAGGACGCGCACGGCGCTGCGTTCAAGATTCTGATCGACGACGTCTCGATCAACACCGGACCGGGTGTTTCTAGGCTGGCGGCATGCCGGATGGACCCGTCCTCGTCGTGGGCGCCAGCCGCGGGATCGGCGCCGAGCTCGTGCGACAGTACGCGGCGGAGGGCCGTGCGGTGCACGCGACCGTTCGGGACCCGGCGGCGCCGGGCGAACTGGCCGATCTCGACGGCAACCTCGTCGTGCATCGGCTCGACGTGCGAGACCAGCTCCAGACCGCCGAGCTGAGCCGCGAGCTTGCGAGCTCAAGAATCACGGTGGCCATTCACAATGCCGGCATATATCGGGGCTTCCCGCGGGCAGAGCTCATGGAAGTGAACGCCGCCGCCCCGATTCGCGTCATCCAGAGCCTGCTTGATGCCGGCGCCATCCTCGCCGGTGGGGTAGTGGCGATCATGACCTCGCAGCTGGGCTCGCGGCGGGGGCGGACGGGCAGTCTCGGTGATTACGGAGATTCGAAGGCGGCGCTCAACGACGAGTTCCGCCGCCGGGCCGCGGCCTGGGGAGCGCAGGGCACCATCGCCATCGTCGTCCATCCGGGATGGGTGCAGACCGACATGGGAGGAGCCTCGGCAAGCCTGAGCGCTGAGGAGAGCGCGGCCGGAATCCGGAACCTGATCGCGAACCTGACACCCGGCCAGCACGGCCGGTTCTGGACCTGGGACGGACGGGAGCATCCGTGGTAGCCATCCCGTCATGAGTGATGAGGAGCGCCGCGCCTGGGACGATCGCTACCGCAGCGGCGACTACACGCCCCGCCCCCGTGCCGGGCGCTTCCTGGAAGATTGGATCGACCGGCTGCCGCCAGGACGGTCGCTCGACGTTGCGTGCGGGGCCGGGCGCCATGCCCTCAGGTTGGCGGAAGCAGGACATCGGGTAGATGCGATCGACATCTCGGAGGTGGCAGTTGCCATGGCGAGGAGCGAAGCGAACCGACGCGGCCTCGACATCAACTGGATGGTCGCCGATCTCGACGACTACGACCCGCCCGCCGGTGCCTACGACGTGATCACCGTGATCCGCTACGTCAACCGGCGGCTGTGGCCGCGGCTCGCAGGTAGCCTGGCACCTGGTGGCTGGCTGCTCGTGGAGCACCATCTCAACACCACGGCCGAAGTCGACGGGCCCAGCTCGCCCGCGTTCCGGCTCGATTCCCAGGAGCTCCTCCGTGCTTTCGCCGAGCTGCAGGTGCTCCTCTACCAGGAGACGCTGGAACCGGCCGAGCGGCCGGGAGCCCAGTACGCCCTGGCCCGCTTGGTTGCCCGCCGGGATGGCTCCCCGGGCTAGCCGCCCGGCCCGGCTCTGACGGCCAGGCCCCCGGGATGGCAGCGACCTCCACCGGCTCCGGGAAGCCCTTCAGGTCGACGGCTGGGGCGGGGGAGCCTCGGCATCAGCCCGTACTCCGGACATCAAGCTGGTGCTGGCGAGAACCTCGGCTAGGCCAAAACGCCCGGGCCGGCGGACACGGGCTGGCGAGCTCGTCCCAGAATCGATTTGACCGTCAGCACGACGAAGAACAGAACGATGGGAACCACGGCCATGGTTGCCGACCCCGACGTGCCGGCATGGAAGCTGATCACCAGGCCGGCCACAACCGAGAGGATCCCGATGAGTGCGGCCGTGGCCATCATCCACGGGACCCGTCGCACCACGAGCGCGGCCGTTGCGGGCGGGCCGACCAGGAGCCCGAACACCAGCAGCGTCCCGACGGTCTGGAACGAACCAACGATGCTGAGCGTGATCAGCCCGAGCATCACGGCGTGAGCCAGGCGGGGGCGAAGGCCGAGCAGCTCCGCCTTTGCCTCATTGAAGGACAAGACCAGGAACGGGCGATAGAGCGACGTCGACGCGATGAGTGTGATCGTGCCCACGGCTGCCAGAACTGCCACATCGCCGGAGGTGACACCGAGAGCGTCGCCGAAGAGGATGCCGGTCAGGCTGCCCGAGTAGGAGGCGGTACGCGAGATGAGGATGACGCCGAAGCCCAGCATCCCGACGAACAACAGCCCAATGCCGGTGTCCTCCGAGAAGGTCGTCTGACGGTGCACGAGGTTGATTCCGAGGATCATCACGACGGCGGCGATCGCTGCGCCGATCAGCACGTTGAAACCGAGCAGGATCGCCAGGGCGATGCCGGGGATGACCCCGTGGACGAGAGCGTCCCCGAGGAAGGTCATGCCCCGGATGACCACCCAGGTGCCGACGACGGCCAGCGAGACGGCGGCGAGCGATCCCCCGAGGAGGGCACGCTGCTGGAAAGCCAGCTCGAAGGGGGCGATCAGCCAATCCATGGTGTCACGACGCTAGCTCGGTGCCCAGTGCAGCGGCGATGCGGTTGGCGTTTGTCAGGAGCATGCCGATGAGCGTGTCGGCGCCCGACCCGGGCTCACCGAGCGAGCCGGTGTACAGGTCGACGACCTCGACGTCGATGCCGCTCTCGGCCGCCACCGCGTCGGCGAGTGCCGATGGCTCTGTTGTCTCGGTGAAAATGGCCGTCACCTCGTGGAGCCGGATCAGCTCGACCAGCGCCGCCAGTTCAGCCGAGCTGGGGTCGGCGAGGGTCGAGCCGCCCGGGATGACGGTTCCCACCACCTCGAAGTCGTAACGGGCCGCGAAGTAGTCGAGGGCGTCGTGGTTGGTCACGAGTTTCCGACGGTCGGCCGGAATGCCGGCCAGGACGGCCTGGATCTGCTGGTCGGCTGCCAGCAGTTCGTTCGCATAGGCATCGGCGCGAACAGACCAATCCACCGTGGGCTCCAGGGCGGCCAGTTCGGCCGAAATGAGCCGGGCGGCCTCGCCCATCCTGATGGGATCGAGCCATACATGGGGATCGGCTGCCTCGTCTCCGAAGGGAAGCGGGCTCAGCAGCGGGGCCAGCTCGAGGATGTTGGCCCCGTCGCCCCGCACTGCGTCGAGCACGTCGCCCAGCCCCTCCTCGAGCAACAGTCCGTTGACCACGACGAGATCGGCCTCCGACAGGGCGGCCACTTGGCGGGAGGATGCCTGATAATCATGGGGGTCGGCTCCCAGCGGGATCAACACCTCGACATCGGCGTCGTCGCCGACCACATTTCGCACCACATCGCCGAGCACGGTGGTCGTGGTGACCACCTGCACGCCGTCGGTACCGGCCGGGCCGTCACAGCCGGTCAGCAGCAGCATAAGCACCGCAAGGGTGGCCAACGCAGCACGCGTGCGATCATGCCCCGTCATGGGTTTCCTCACTTGCTAACCTATAATGAGAATCGTTATTGATATGTTAGCCGATGTGTGAGCCATGACCGCACCCAGCCTGGAACGTCAAGTCGAGCAGAAGCTGCGTGACCACAACGTCCGCTACACGACCGGCCGCCGGGCGGTGGTGACCGCCCTGGCCGGCTCCGATGGGCCGCGGTCCGCCTCGGAGCTCCACCACCAGATCGGCCCCAAGCTGCCGCTGTCCTCCCTCTACCGCTCGCTCACCATCCTCGAGGAAGCCGGGGTCGTGGTGCCCCACTTCGGGGCGAGAACCATCACCCGCTACGAGCTCGCCGAGTGGTTGACCGGCCATCATCACCATCTCGTGTGCATCGATTGCGGGGCAGTCGAGGACGTCGCAATCCCGACGGCGCACGAGCGACACGTTCGGGACCTCGTCGAGAGCATCGCAGGCGACGCGTCCTTCACGCCGATCAACCACGCCCTCGAGATCGAGGGGAGGTGCGCGGCGTGCTCGTGACCGAGTGGGCCGTGCGAGCCACCGACCTCGTGCTGCGGTACGGTTCCACGATTGCTCTCGACCGCTCCACGTTTACGATTCCGGCCGGCCGGGTGACCGCGGTCATCGGCCCCAATGGCTCCGGGAAGTCGACCGTCCTCAGCGCCATTGCCGGGTTGCTCGATCCGGCCGAAGGAGCCATCGAGGTCCCGGCGCGGTCGTCGGGCTCACACCGCATCTCGCTCGTGCTTCAGACCACCAAGGTCAACGAGGCACTGCCGATCTCGGTGAGAGAGGTGGTGACCATGGGCAGGTATGCGGACGCCGGCGCTTACACCCGCCTCACAACCGAGGATCGGCGAGCTGTGGCCGAGGCGATGTCGCGCACCGGAATCAGTGGCCTGAGCGGCAGGCGGCTGCAGCACCTCTCCGGTGGCGAGCGCCAGCGCGTCTTTGTCGCCCAGGGGCTTGCCCAGGACCACGACATCCTCCTGCTCGACGAGCCTCTCACGGGGATCGACCTGCCGACAGCGCAAGCCATCGACCTCGTGATCCACGACGAGCGCAGCCGGGGCTGCACCGTGATCCTGACGACCCACGATCTGTCGGAGGCGCAGGTGGCCGACCACGTGCTGCTACTGGCGGGCCGGGCTGTTGCCTCCGGACCGCCGGGAGAGGTGCTGACGCCCGAGCATCTCACTGCTGCCTACGGCTCCGCCCTCCTGCACGTCGCCGAGGGTGGCATCTTCATCGATGATCCCGCCCACGCCCCGGTGCCGGGCCGCCATCACCACCGCGAGCGGATCATCGGGCCCGAGCCGGGACCAGACCAGCACTCCGGAGAACAAGCCCAGGGATGAGCCGGGCGACGTCAGCTCCCCGGCAAGAACCCGACCAGTCCAAACCCCTCGAAGATCTGTGCGATCTGCTGCAGGCTCAGACATCGGCTCATCGTCTCGGCGATCTCGGCGAGATTGTCTGCCAGGGCTCGCTCGGGGCCGGCGGCCACGGCCGCGCGCACCAACCGTTCGTCGAGCCCGGACCGAGCAACGTCGTCGGCCAGGCAGGACACCGAATCAGCCGAGATGGCCACTCCCACGGCCTCGGTGTCGAGCAGGAGGGAGCCGATATCGGCACAGGCGAGCACCGCGTCGACGAGCGAATCCCTGGCATCCGGGTCGAGGAGGGCGGCGTCAAAGGTGCCGGGTGTGCCGGCACCGGCGTCGACGAGCGCGTCGGCTCCGACCGAGGCGATGGCTTCTTGCGCGATGCACCTGAGTTGGCTCTCGGGCCTCGGCACGAGCGATCCTTGCCCAAGGGCTGAGACGATGTCGTCTTCGAGACCGGAATGGGTGGACGTTTGTGGGGTCGTGCCCAGCTCGATGGGCTCCGAGAAGGACTCAGTTTCCTCCGAACCTCCGCATCCTGCCGCAACAACCACCATGAAGAGGGTGGCCGCTGCTGCGCGAAAGGTGGCGGAGCGGGCTGGAGGCCGGCGTGGTCGCTTCGTGTTCCAGGTGCAGGACCTTGCCATCGAATCCTTCCAACCGTCGCTCCACTCGACTCTACGCCGCCGGGCGATCATCGGTTGCGTGAGCCAGGAGAGGCGGGGGCCCGGGTGCATGGCGATACACCCGGGCCCTGGCGACTCCGCGGGGGTGAAGCGCTTGCTCCACCACCCCCATAGACGCTGTAGGCGACACGCTACCGGGATTCCTCAGGGTAAGGAAGGATTTCGCGCTCTACTGCACGAAGGGTCGCGGCGGCCCGGTGCCCCCAACGGCGCTGCCGTTAGGCTTCCGGACAAGCCTCTGCGACCGAAGGGACAAGAGGGTTCGATGGCAACCATCCGCGCATACCACCGCCCCGCCACGATCGAGGATGCCCTCGCCCTGATATCGCATACCGACGTCGACGCAACCATCCTCGCCGGCGGTACCGTGGTCAACGCGCTGCCGGAGGAGGAGCCAGTCGAGGTCGTCGATCTGCAGGCAATCGGCCTCGACACCATGGAACCCGCCGGCGACCGTCTCCGGATCGGGGCGATGGTTCGTCTCCAGGCCATCGTCGACAGCGATCTCGTCCCCGCTTTGCTGCGCGACCTCGCCCGGCGGGAGGCACCGAGCACATTGCGAAACGCCGCCACCTTGGGTGGAACGGTGGCAGCGGCCGAGCCGGAGAGCGAACTGCTGGCCGGTCTGCTCGCCTTCGATGCCACCGTTTCGGTGGTGCAGTTGATCGGATCCGACGACATCCCCCTGGCCGATCTGCTTCTCGATCGCTCGCAGCTGGGGCTTGGCATCATCACCGGGATCACCATCGCCGTCGGCGGCGATGCTGCAGCAGAGCGGACCGGACGGACGCCGGCGGATCGCCCCATTGTGATGGCGGTCGGCCGTCGCGCCCAGGACGGTTCGCTGCGGCTGGCGGTGACCGGCGTGGACACAACGCCGGTCCTGGTTGATGCCGCGGCGCTGCCCGACCTGGATCCGCCCGCCGATTTCCGGGGATCGAGCGCCTACCGACGGGAGCTGGCCACGGTGCTGGCGTCACGGGTGATGCGACGGCTGGGAGAGCCGGCGTGAAGATCACCCTGACGCTCAACGGGATCGAGCGCACCTTCGCCTGCGAGCCGCACGAAACACTCAAGACGGTGCTGCGGAGAGAGGGGTACTACAGCGTTCGCTTCGGGTCGGAGACCGGAGAAACCGGGGCCGCCGCCCTTCTCCTCGACGGCCGTCTCGTATCGGCCGAGATCCTGCTCGCCGCCCAGGCGGACGGCCACACCGTGGACACCGTGGAGGGCCTGGCCCCCGGACGCGGCCTCGATCCCATCCAGGAGGCATTTGTGGTCACCGGCGCCATTCAGTCCGGGTACTCGACCCCCGCCATGATCCTCGGGGCCAAGGCGCTGCTCGAACGAAATCCCGAACCGACCGAGGAGCAGGTGCGGGACATGCTGACGGGAATCCTCGACCGTGAGACCGGCTACGTCAGGCCGGTGCAGGCCGTGCTGCGAGCCGCAGCCGTGCTGCGCGGCGAGGAAGTAGAGCCCGTCGAAGCGTGGCTGATTCCCGCCCTGACCGGACCAGAAGCTGCCGGCCCGGCGGACCTCGCCACCCCGCTCGAAGGGGTGCCGCAGGCGGCAGCACGCGTCATCCCCAGCCCGGAGGTACCGGAGACCAACGTGGTCGGCAAGCCGGAGCGCAAGGTGGACGCAATCAAGCTGGCCAAGGGCCGTCCCGCCTTCACCGACGACATCGAGATGCGGGGAATGCTGTACGCCAAGATGCTGTACAGCCCGCACGCCCATGCGCGCATCGTTGCCATCGACGACTCCCAAGCGCGAGCACTTCCCGGGGTTCACGCCGTGCTGCATCACGAGAACGTAGAACGGGTGCGGTACGCCTCCGGGGGCCAGAGCTATCCCAACCCGCCGCCCTACGATCAGGTGAGCTTCGACGACAAGGTGCGCTATGTGGGCGACCGGGTGGCGGTGGTGGCTGCCGACAGCCTCGAGATCGCTGAAGCAGCCGTCGCGCTCATCGACGTCACCTACGACGTCCTGCCGGCGGTCTTCGACGAGCTCGAAGCGATCTCGGGCGACGCGCCGGTCATCCACGACGAGGCCGACATGGAGGGTGCCCACGATGCGGGGCGCAACATCGTCCACCACATGGAGGCCGAGGTAGGAGACGTCGAGGCCGGCTTCGCCAGGGCCGATCACGTGTTCGAACGCACCTATCGGGTGCATCAGGTACAGCAGTGCCCCATCGAGCCGCACATTGCCATCGCCTACCTCGACAGCGACGAGCGCCTCGTCATCCGGACTTCCACCCAGGTTCCGTTCCATGTGAGGCGGATGGTGGCCCCGCTTCTGGGGATTCCCGTCAAGGACATTCGCGTCATCAAGCCCCGCATCGGGGGAGGCTTCGGCGCCAAACAGGAGATGCTCATCGAAGATGTCGTCGGGCATCTCGCGCTCGTGACCGGGCGACCGGTCCGGCTCGAGCTGACCAGAGCCGAGGAGTTCATGTCCAGCCGCACCCGCCATCCGCAGACCATCACCTACAAGACGGGCGTCAACAACGACGGAGTTCTCGTCAGCCAGTCGATGCGGATCGTAGGGAACACCGGGCCCTACGCGACCCACGCGCTCACGGTGCAGCAGGTGAGCGGGCTGCGGGGCCTCAGCTCGTACAATTCGCCGAACAAGCGTTTCGACTGCGACGTGGCCTATACCAACATCCCGGTGCCGGGTGCTTACCGGGGCTACGGTGCTCCCCAGGCTCTGTTTGCGCTCGAATCGCACATGGAAGACATCGCCCTCGAGCTGGGGATGGATGCGCTCGAGTTTCGCCGCCTCAACTGGACCAAGGTGGGCGACCCGCTCGACATCGCAACTCGCCTCGGGGAGGGAGCAGCTGATCTCGAGGTTGTGCCGGTCATCACCTCCAGCGGCCTCGAAGAATGTGTGGCCCAGGGCGAGCGCGCCATCGGCTGGCATCGGCGCTCCGACCCGGCCTGGGTCTCCCCGCCGGATCGGCCGCACATACGCCGCGGCATCGGGTTCGCGATGTGCATGCACGGCACGGCCATCCCCGGGCTCGACATGGGTGCCGCCAGCATCAAGATCAACGACGACGGCTCCTTCAACCTGCTGATCGGCGCCACCGACCTGGGCACCGGAGCCGACACGGTTCTCGCCCAGATCGCGGCCGAGGTCCTCGGGGTGACCATTTCCGACATCTTGGTCTACGCCGCCGACACCGACATGACGCCCTTCGATGTCGGCGCCTATGCCTCCAGCACCACCTACATCTCGGGCATGGCGGTGAAGCGAGCGGCCGAAGAGGCCCGCCGCCAGATCACCGAACGCGCTGCCCTCATGCTCGATCTCGACTCGCCGGGAGAGGTCGATCTCGCCGACCGGAGGGCCTGGGCCGCCGACGGGCGCTCACTGGGCCTCGACGAGATCGCCCTTCACTCCCTGCACCAGGATCAGCAGCACCAGATCATGGCAACCGCCTCCTACGTGTCCCCCGAGTCACCCCCGCCGTACGCCGCCCAGTTCGCCGAAGTCGAAGTCGACATCGAGACCGGCCAGGTGACGGTCATCGCGCTGGTCATGGCCGTCGACTGCGGGGTGCCGATCAACCCGATCACATCCGCCGGACAGGTCGAGGGAGGAATGATTCAGGCGCTGGGGTACGGCCACTGCGAGGAGATGGCCTACGACGATCTCGGCCGAATGGTCAACCCGCGCTTCGGACCGTACAAGATCTACCGGTCGGACGAGATGCCGCGCATCGAGGCCTACCTCGTCCAGACGATGGAAAAGAGCGGCCCGTTCGGGGCCAAGGCGATTGCGGAAATACCAAAGGACGGTGTCGCCCCCGCCATTCGCAACGCCATCGGCAACGCCACCGGCGCATGGATCGACCAGATTCCCTTCACTCCCGAACGGGTTTGGCGGGCGCTGCACCCCGGTTAGCGAGCGGCATGGCTGAAGGACAGGACCGGCGGGTGCTCGGCGAGCTGCGCCAGGCTCTCGACGCCGGCCGCCCGGTGGTGCTGGCAACCGTCGTGGCAACGAGGCGATCGGTGCCCAGGCACGCCGGCACCAAGATGCTCGTGCACCACGACGGCCGCATCACCGGCACGGTGGGCGGGGGCGAGATGGAATCCCGGGTGATCGATGAAGCCAAGGACGCGTTTATTACCCGGCGGCCCCGCCTGCTGGAGTATGCCCTCCTCGAGCCTGCCCGCGGCGACCCGGGAGTCTGCGGCGGCGAAGTACAAATCTACCTGGAGCCCTATATGCCATCTCATACCATTGTCGTCATCGGCGCCGGGCACGTCGGTCGGGCGGTCGTCGACCTGGCCGACTGGCTCGGTTACCGCACCGTTGCGATCGACGATCGCCCCGAGCGCGTCACCGAGGCTGAGATGCCGAACGCCGGCCGGCGGCTCGCCGGGCCTCTCGACGAGCTGATCGCCGGCCTCGAAATCACCGAGGACACCTCGGTAGCGGTGGTGACCCGTAGTGTGGACCGCGACGCGGAAGCCATTCCCCTCCTGCTCCAGACGCCGGCGAGGTACATCGGAGTGATGGGAAGCGATCGACGCTGGCGGGAGGTCACCGCCCGGCTCGCCGAGCAGGGCATCGGCCCCGCCGACCTCGAGCGGGTCCATGCCCCGATCGGCATCGAGATACATGCCGAGACGCTCGAGGAAATCGCCGTGTCCATCCTGGCGGAGATCATCCGCCGGCGCGGCGCTGACGCCGACGAGCGGTGATGCTCTTCCGGGATCACCTGGTGGTCATACGCGGCGGAGGTGACCTCGGCACCGGCGCCGCCTTTCGCCTGCACGAGGCAGGCTTCCCGGTGGTGGTGCTCGAGCTGGCCGAGCCCCTCGCCATCAGGCGAGCGGTGGCCGTGTCATCGGCGCTCGAGGCGGGAGAGGTCATCGTCGAGGGATTGCAGGCCCGGCGGGCGGACGCGCCGCAGGAGGCTGCCGAGATTGCCCGGGCGGGCCCGGTGGCCGTGCTCGTGTCGCCGGGTCTCCCCGAAGGGCTCGACACTCGCCTAGCGGTGGTGGATGCCAGGCTGGCCAAGCGCAATCTCGACACGTCCATCGACCAGGCCCCGGTGGTGGTGGGGCTTGGGCCCGGCTTCACCGCCGGGGTGGATTGTCACGCCGTCGTCGAGACGATGCGCGGCCATCACCTCGGGCGGGTGTTCTGGGCCGGGTCGGCCGCCGCCGACACAGGGGAGCCCGGCACGCTGGGCGGCGCCTCCGGTCGGCGGGTGGTGCGGGTGCCTCACGGCGGGACCGTGCAGTGGCTGGTGGCAATCGGGGACACGGTGGAAGCCGGTCAGGTCATCGGGCAGGTGGCCGGGACCCAGATCGCGGCCGGCATCGGCGGTGTGGTCCGGGGCCTGATCGCGCCCGGGCGCGACGTGGTAGAGGGCACCAAGGTGGCCGATATCGACCCGCGGGGTGATGCCTCTGCCTGCTTCGAGATCTCCGACAAGGCGCTGGCGGTTGGTGGGGGAGTGCTGGCGGCGGTCCTCACACACTTGAATCGGGCGGCGTGAGCCTCGACCTCGTCGACACGCTCGGCATCGGGCCCCGCGAGCTGGTGGCGTTCACCGGCGGCGGAGGCAAGACGACGCTCATGCTGGCGCTGAGCGGGCAGCTGGCCGCCCTGGGCCATGGTGTGCTCGTCACCACCACGACGAAGGTCGGGCTGGAGCAGACAAACGGCGCAGTTGTGTGCTGGTCGGCCGATCCCTTCGACATCGAGTCCGCTCTCGACCGGCCCGGGCCGGTCTTCGTGCTCAGCGGTGAGGATGGGCACAAAGCCGTCGGATACGAGCCGGAGCTCGTCGACGAGCTATTCGGCGACACCAGCGCCCGCTACGTCCTGGTCGAGGCGGATGGCTCGCGGGGGAGGCCGCTCAAGGCGCCGGACGATCACGAGCCTGTTGTGCCCGCCACCGCCACCTGCGTCGTGGTGGTAATGGGAATCGATGCCATCGGCCGCACCATCTTCGAAGCCGCGCACCGTCCTGCCGCCGCCAGTCGCCTGACCGGGCTGGCCGAGCGCGAGATCATCACCCCGGAGGTGGCGGCCGTCATCCTCACGCACCCGGCGGGAGGGCTCAAAGGGTTGCCGGACGCGGCCCGGGTGGTCGTGGCGCTCACCAAGGTCGATGAGGCTTCCCGGCCCGCCGCCGCCCGGGTGAGCCGGCTGGTAGAGGCCGGCGCCGGGGTGGATCGGGTGGCCATCATCCCCCGCCGGGACCGAGCGGGGTGACCGGGGCGGCGGTCTATCGAGTCCTGGGGAGGATCAGCCAGGTGAGGACCAGATCCCCGAACCATCGGCAATGGATTTCGAACCCTCGATCCGGCGGATACTGGGGGTCGAGCCCGGTGACCAGCCGGGCGTCGAATCCGGCAGCGGCCGGCTGGAGTGCGGCGGCATCGAATCCGAAGAACGTCCCCACCCGCGGATAGAACGCCTTGAAGATGGTCTCCTTCGCCGAAAAGAGTGCCAGCAGGAGATCATCCCGCGACTCGGGCGCCGCCCGATCCAGCCACGAACGCTCCTCGGCGCGCGGTACCTGATCGTTCAGCTCGGGAGCCGGCCGACGAGCCTCGATGTCAATCCCGACGCCGTCCGTGTCCACCAGCAGTGCCACCAGCGCCACCCCCAGTTCGTTCGTGTGCGAGATCGAGCCGGTGACGCCGGACGGCCAGAGGGGCTCCCGGTGCGAACCCGCCAGGATCGGCCCGTCGTCGCGCCCGAGCGCTTGCAGCGCCGCGTGAGCGGCCGAGCGACCGAAGCGAAACGCCGCCCGGCGGCCCGCAACGGTGCGGGGGGTGAGGAGGGCCGATTCGGCGGCCTCGAACCGGTGAGCCTGTGCCCGCCGGTGGGCTGCGAAGGCGGCAAACGGCGGCAACGGTCCGGGATCGATCGGCTCATCGCCCCGGCCCACCGGCTCACCGGCAGCATTAGATATCACTGCCTCCCCCGGGGCTGGCGCCGGGAGCAGCGCCGGCCCGGCCGGGTGCCGCTTGCAGTCTTGGGGTGGGGTGGGCGAGGCATGGCACGTGCATTCTCAGCTACGGCGCCGCCGGGGGCAAGGACCGGACCGGGCGGTGGTCGGCCCCGTCTTCGGCTCATTCGCCGTGGTAGTAGTCCCGCCGGGCGTTCCCGTCCAGGATCGTGAATCGCAGGTTCGCCTCGTCACCTGCGTCTTTTCGGTGGGAATGAAGCCCGATGTTGCCCGAGTCGGGGTATTCGACGATGTCGGGTGATACGCGCGAGGAGAACATGATGTATCTGGCGTCGGTTTCTGACCGGTTGGCAACCTGGTGCGCGCCCTGCCTGCCCCGCGGGAAGAGCTTGGTGTCGCCCCGGCCCAGCTGGTGCTCTCCATCCGGAGCTCGCACGACCACCTCGCCTTCGAGCATCACCAGCAGCTCCTCGTTGGCGAAGTGAAGGTGATAGGGAAAGCTCTTCTGCCCGGGTGGCAGCAGGTAGATCGTTCCGCCCAGCAGCTCTCCTCCCAGACGCTGCAACAACGCAATCTCCTTGAAGCGAAAGCCTTCCCGATCGTTCTCCTCGTCCCAGTCGCCGGCATAGATGTTCTCCATGCAGCGATGCTAGGCGAGCGCGTCGGCACGCCTCGTCGGGGCTTGTGGGCACAGAAGGCCCCGAGAACTCGGTCGATTCCCGGCCTGCCCTGGCCCGACCTGCGCTCGAGTCCGGGGCGTTTCCGGAGACGGCTAATCTCCTCAAGCATCCCGATGCTGGGGCCGAATCGGACATGAACGCACAGACGAGACCGGATGTCGCTATGAGCTCTTTCCTCCATTCCACTGCATTGCCGGGCGCGGCACCATGCTGATCGAAGCTGCCGGCCTCATGGACGGCGAGACCGTCGCCACCGACCTCTGCATTGTCGGCGGCGGGCTGGCAGGAATCGCCCTCGCCTCGACGTTTCTCGACACGCCCACCCGCGTCGTGCTGCTCGAGAGCGGCCCGATAGGAGAGTCGGCCGAGGCCGACGACCTGGCAAACGGTGAGTCCACCGCCCATCCCTACTTCCCCCTCAGCGAAGGCGCTCCGCGCCGGCTGGGGGGAGCCGCCGACCTCTGGGGCGCCTGGTGCCGACCATTCGACGCGGTCGATTTCGAGATTCGGGAATGGCCCTGGAGCGGATGGCCGGTGACCGCAGACGAAATGGCGCCGTACTACGAAAAAGCCAGGGAGTTCCTGCGGATGTCCGACCGGGGATTCACCGGAACGGCGTGGGCCGACGGCCTGCCGCCCCTCTATCGCCACATCCAGGAGAACACCTCGCTGGAAGTCGGTGTGTGGCAGGAGAGCCCGCTGGCTCCGATCTCGGAGGTGTACACCGAGCCCCTGGCGGCTTCCGAGAACCTCACCGTCTACCTCGGTGCCACCGCCATGGAAGTCGTTGTGGGCGACGACGGCGAATCGGTGGCGGGAATCAGCGTCGCAACCTCCGATGGGAAGCGTTTCACCGTCGAAGCCGACCAGTACGCGCTGGCGTGCGGGTCGCTCGGTACTCCCCGGCTGCTGCTGGCGTCGAACAGCCAGATCCCCGAGGGGGTTGGAAACGGCCAGGGAATGGTGGGCCGCTTCTTTGCCGAGCATCCTCACATTGTCGCCGGGCGCATACCACTCTCCCGCCCGGCCGCCACCGGCAGGCCGGGCTTCGACGCCATCGATCGCGGGGTGCGGGGCACGCTCGCCCGCATCGAGATGGAGCGCCCGAAAGCGGGAATCCGCGCCGGCATCCTGCTCGATGAGGATCTCAGGCGCCGGGAGGGTTTGCTGAATGTGATCGCCCATGTGCGGCCTCCCAGCGTTGATCCCCCCCGGGTCGCCCTCGAGTTCTTTCGCGAGGTCCGTCACAAGAACGTCAAGAAGGTCCTGAAAGGTATTCCAAAGCTGCTTCGCCACATCCCCGAAGTCGTCAACGTCGTCTATCGCCGTCTTCTCAGGCGTCCCCGCCAGCTCGAGTTGTACGTGCAGGTCGAGACCGCACCCAACCCGGATAGCCGCGTGGTGCTCACCGACCGCACGGATGCGCTGGGAATGCCGCGCATCGACCTGCAATGGCGTATCGGCACCCTCGACAAGGAGCTCCTGAGACGCACCGTGACTCACATGGCCGACGAGCTGGAATCGATGGGGCTTGGTCGTCTGGTGATGGAGCCGTGGCTCACCGACCCGGGGGAAGTGTGGGGAACCAAGCCGTTCGGCGGCCTTCACCTCATGGGAACGACCCGCATGAGCGAGTCTCCGGCGGAAGGGGTGGTGGACCCCACCGGCCGCGTGCACGGTGTCTCCAACCTGTGGATCGTCGGGTCGTCGGTGTTCCCGTCGTACGGATCAGCCAATCCCGGTATGACGGTTGCCGCCACCACCCTGCGGACGGCCGAGGAGATCGCCGGCTCGCTGTCCGGCGCCGGTCCGGCGGGGGAGAACTCCGACGACGCGGTCGCCTAGCTGCGACCCACGAAGCGTCTGAGTTCCCCGAGGCTGTCGATCAGACGAAGGTCGTGAGTTTTCCACAGGCGGGGCAGAGGAAGTCCGGCCCTACCAGGATGGTCACTTCCCGCTGCGGGCACCACCGGTACGGGTGGCGCTCCTCGCCGGGTCCCCGAACCCGGGCTGCTTCCCGGCGCTGTCGCGTCTGATGCCTCGATCCACGAGTGCCAAACGATCCCCTCGTCTGTTGCGCCATGAGCACCCCCTCCTCGGGTAATCACACCGCCCGTTTGTCACCATGCCAGCACCCGGAGTTTTCCACAGCCTGTGGACAAAAAGCAAACGACCCCTACTCCTCGTAGCCGGGGTGGCTCACAAAGGTCCCGCGGGAGCCGTCGGCAGCCATCACCGGGAGATGGCCCATGGATTCCTGCAGCCCTCTGAGCAGGATGAACATGTCGGCGGCCGGCTGGAGCGACAGTACCTCGCCGTCGGCTGCCCCGTTCGGACTCGCTTCCACCAGTTGCAGGGTGTCGATGTCGAGGGTGGCCGAGAAGCGAGGCGCCGTGTACTCGACCGCCCCGTTCAAGGCGAGGCGGTGGGTCTCCCCGTCGACGCGCGATTCGATCCTCCCGTCGTCGAAGAGCATGAAGGCGTTGTCCGTTTCGTTCTCGAAGTCGCCGCGGTCCAGGTAGAGGCGGGGTTTGTCGACATAGGGGGTGCCCGAGGTCGGACAGGCGGTCTCGCAGTTGCCGCACTCGTTGCAGAAGTCGGTGAGCACGGCGATCTGGAACATCTGATCGGCTCCGTACGATTGCGAGCCGCTCTCGACGACTCCACCGTCGGCGGCCGTCAAGGTCGGGAGCGAGAAGCGCTGCGGCTCCATCTCGTAGGTCATGAGGGCCATGTTTGGGCAGACACCGACACACAGGCTGCAGATCTCGTGGCAGTCGAGGCACCTGGCAGCTTCGGCGACCGCTTGGTCCGGCGTGTAGGTGAGGACGGTTTCGTTGAAGTTGTCCCGCTGGTCGAGCGGCGTGTGCTCGGCCTGGATTCGATACTGGCGGCGGGATCGCTTGACCATCATCTCCTGGAGGTCCACCCGGTGCATCGGCTCGTCGGCCCGGGCGGTGCTCACGCCGTGTCGGGCGGCGATGGCGGCCGCCACCTTCTTGCCGTCGTCTGCCGCCACGACAATCGAGGACGGGCCGTGGACGGCCACGTCACCGCCGGCGAACACGCCGGGGATGGAGGTCTCGAAGGTCTCCGGATCGGTCTGCAAATATCCGCCGCCGGTGAGCTCGGGCACCTCCTCGCCGAAGAAGTCGAGTATGGCGTGCTGGCTGATGGCGAGTATGAGCGTGTCGAGCGGGATTTCGAACTCTGAATCAGGCACGTCGTGGGGGATCTTGCGTCCCGATGCGTCGCGGTCTCCCCGGTATTCGGTGCGCGAAAGCACAATGCCCGCCAGCCTGCCATCCTGGATGGTGAGGGCGGCGGGACGCACCAGCTCCATGATGTTGACCCCCTCCTCGATGGAGCCGTAGATCTCTTCCCGGTCGGCCGGCATCTGGTCGATCGTGCGTCGGTAGATCAGCGAGACGTCCTCACCGCCCACTCGCAATGCCGAGCGCACGCAGTCCATGGCGGTGTCGCCGGCACCGATGACTCCGACCCGCGCGCCGATGGGGGGCGGATTGCCCTCCCGGACATTGCGCAGGAAGTAGAGGGCGTCCATCACCCCGTCTGAGTCTTCACCGGGCAGGTTGAGGCGCTTGGCGAGCTGGGCGCCGACTGCAATGACGATGGCGCCGTAGCCATCTGCCCTGAGCTGTTCGAGCGTGAAGTCGACGCCGGCGCTCTGGTTGTACCGAATCTCGACGCCGAGCTCGTCGAGCACCGCCATGTCCTGGTCGATGTCTTTCTGCGGCACCCGGTACTCCGGGATGGCCCCACCCACCATGCCGCCGGGATAGGGGTGGTGCTCGAAGATGGTGACTGCGAACCCGGCGTAGGCAAGCTCCTGAGCAGCGGCGATCCCGGCCGGACCGGCTCCGATGATGGCGACCTTGGCGCCTACATCGGGCTTGCGGGTGAACAGGACCGGCTGGGTTTCCTGCTCCATGATGAACCGTTTGATCTGGCGGATGGCGAGCGGCTCGTCGTAGTGGGTGCGGATGCACGTGTTCTCGCACAGGTGATCGCACACTTTCCCGAGAATGGCCGGCATGGGGTTGTCCTCGCGGGTCAGCCGGACCGCCTCGACGAAGTCGCCTTCTCGCACGGCGTTCATGTACTGCGGCACCTTCTGGTCGACCGGGCACTCATCCAGGCAGGGCGCCTCGATGCAGTCGTAGTAGTCGAGGGTGCGCGGGGTCTTGGATCGGTCCATGCGGAACGTGGCCTTCAGGTACCGGCGGTCGGTGAGCACGGCTTGTGCGTATGCCCGGAGGTTGATCCGTTCCAGCACATTCATGACGACGGTGACCAGCTCGCCGATGCGGGCGTCGTCGAAGCCGGCGTCCCGGGCCCATGCCCGCGTCGTCTCCATCAGGGGCGCCGGGCCGTCGGCGGCAGCCAGGGCGGCCCCGAGGGCCGAGCAGTCGTCGCGTCCCAGCGCCAGCCCGCTGTCGGAGAGTGCCGCCAGGTGCAGCATCGGCCCGAACTCGCCGAAGCCTTCCTCACCGAGCGCGGTTCGGGCGATGTAGTCCTCGACATCGGCCGCCCCGGCCTCCTCCATCTCGGCTGCCAGGTTCTCGACGTACTGGAGCATCCGAAGGTACCCGCCGGACTTGAGGATGTCGCTGCAGGTGGTGATGGTCCTCATGCCGGAACGGACCAGCCCGGCGACGTTGAAGCAGTCGGCTCCTCCGGCAAAGGACATGAGCAGGTCACCATGGAACTGCTCGGATATGCGCAGCCCGAGGTTGCTGGTGACCGGGTGCAGGGCGCGGCCCGACAGGTACATCATGTCGTCGCGGTCGAAGACGGTCTTCCAGTTGTTCACCTCGAGCGTGTTGGTGAGCTTCACTCCGAACGTGCGGTCCTGAGCCCGGGCCACCCGGCGAAGGCTGTGGAGCATCGGGACTGCGTCCACGTACATGAGGTCGTGACCGAAGGCCTCGTCGGGGATCGGCACGTCGTGAAAACCCAGCTGGTCGTTGACGATGGAGCGCACCCGATCGGCCCCCAGCAGGGTGGGGTTGAGCTTGACCGAGGCGTGCAACTGCCGCTCCTCGATGAGATAGACCATGATCCGCTCGATCTCGTCCGGAGGGCAGCCGTGCATGGTGGACAGCGTGATGGTGTCCGACAGCCGGGCGGGTATCTCGATGTCGCGCACGTCGGGATATCGCCCGGCCACGATGTCGACGTAGGCCGGGAGATAGGCGGAGGCGTCGTTCATGGTGTCGAAGAACCACTGGACGTTCGGCTTGAGCATGCCCTCGAGGTTGTAGCCAACGCTCATGTTGAAGATCATCCCGGGCCGGTCGCCCGGGAAGCCGAACTTGTGGTGCAGAGCGTGAATCAGCACCCAGGCCCGCAGGTACTCGTCGAACGACTCGTAGATCTTCAACTCCTGGGACCACTCGACGTTGTAGCCCTCGTCCTGGATGTCGATGCACGGCTTGTTGACGTCGAGCTCGTCGAGCGTCTGAACCGTCTTCAGCTCGAGGAAGCGCGCTCCCACCAGCCAGGACACGATGATGTTCTGTGCCATCTGCGAGTGCGGGCCGGCGGCCACCCCAAAGGGAGTGTCGAGCTCTACCCCATACTTCTCGATACGGAATCTGTCGTCGGGCTTGGGGACGAACCAGGCCGAAGCCGGGATTCCGAACAAGGCGTCCTTGGTCTCGAGCTCATCGAACACCCAGTCGGTGAGCTGCTCCATCGAGATCAAATGAAACCGGTCAGACATCGTCCCTCATTTCTCTCGTGCCATGGTCACAGCCGGGCGTGGAGCCGGGCGGCCTGCTCGCGCGCCTTGGCCCGCACTTCGCCGGCGTCCACCCGGGTGGTGGTGCCATTCGCGAACACGACCTCGTCATTCACCTTGACCTCGAGTGGCCGGATGGACGGTGTGAAGGCGATGTGCCACGGATCCATCGGCTCGTACGACCAGGTCACCTCGTCGCCTCTGGCCTCCGGCATGATGCGCCACCCGTTTTCGAGCCATGACCAGGCGGCATCGGGCCCGGCGGTCACGTCTACCGAGCGCTGCATGACGTACGCAAGCCGGAACGATTCGATCATGTTGGCGCCGATGCCGTCGGTGCCGAGGGCGACGGGGTTGGTGAAGCGGGCAGGTCTGGCATAGCCGACCCCGTTGTTGAGGTTGGAGCGCGGGTTGTGCAGGATGGTGCCCGACAACCCGTGATCGTCGGGCAAGTGGACGCAATGGCTGAGCAGCCAGTTGTCGCGGGTGAGGCCGGCCAGCCGGCTCGGGGCGTCGACGTCGCCGATGCCCTCGGCGACGTGGATATGGACTCCCACCCCGAGGTCGTCCGCCAGGCCGGCGGCTGCGTGCAAGGACTCGTCAGAGCAGGTGAAGGCGGCGTGGATGCCGACGTATCCGGGGCCTCCCGCCTTGATGAAGCGCTCGTTTTCCTCCAATCCTCGCTTGGCGCCGTCTGCGCCATGGCGGTCGGTGATGCCGTAGGCGGTCAGGACCCGGACGCCGACCTCGGCGCACGCTTCGGCGATGACATCGAGGCTGCCTTCGATGGCATTGGGCGACTCGTGATGGTCGACGATGGCGGTCGTTCCCGACTCGAGGGCCTCGACGGCGCCCAGCATTGCCGACCACCGGATCATCTCGAGGTCGAGGGCGGCATCGAGCCGCCACCATATTTGTTCGAGGATCTCCTGAAAGTTGGTCGCCACCTTGGGAGGCGGCGGCATTCCCCGCGCCAGCTCGGAGTAGAGGTGATGGTGGGCACATACCAGGCCCGGAGTAACGGCGCTCATCGGTCCCTCCCGCTCGCGGCTACCGCTCAAACTACTCCACTGGAACGCCGATCCTGCGAGTACGACGCCGCCAGAGGCCGGTCACGATCCCGGCTACCACGCCCGGGACCACCTTGGCCACCTCGCCCAGGGCGGCGGGAAAGAGATTGAAACCGAACAGCAGCTCGAGCAACACGGCCGCCGACCAGGCGAGCAACAACAGCAGGGAGATGGCGACGGCCAGCGCCGCCCCGGAGACGATGAGCAAGGGGCGGGTTGGATACCGGGTGAAAGCCAACGGCGCCGCCGTCCAAACGAAACCGGCGAGCGGAAACAAGACACTTCCCGGCCAGTCGTCGAAGAGCCACCAAACTCCGGTTCCGACCACGAACCAGGTGGAGAGGACGACGGCAAGGTCTCGGCTCCGGTGGCGTGCATTCATGGATTGACTATCGGCCGCTTTGGACGGGTTTCTATCGGGAAATCCCTGATTTGGTGCATGGGACGGCGGGAACGAACCGCCGTCAGGTAGCGTTACACCAGCCAGGAGGTCACCCATGTTCCGATCAAAGAGTGAGTTGATTTCGCCTGAGGACGCCCTGGCGGGACGTTCTGAGGCGCTGCCGGAGAGCGGACCGCACTTCGTCAATGGCACGTCCATCTATCCGCCGTTTCCCGAGGGAATGGAGCAGGCGGTGTTTGGTATGGGATGCTTCTGGGGGGCCGAGCGCATCTTCTGGCAGATCCCAGGCGTGTACACCACCGCAGCCGGCTACGCGGGTGGGTACACGCCCAATCCAACCTATGAGGAGACGTGTACCGGCAAGACGGGTCATACCGAGGCGGTGCTGGTTGTCTACGACCCGGCCGAGGTGAGCTATGAACGGTTGCTCAAGGACTTCTGGGAGCAGCACGACCCGACTCAGTACATGGGTCAGGGCAACGACCGGGGCACCCAATACCGATCTGCCATCTACACCTTCACCGACGAGCAAGCCGATACGGCCAAGCGCTCACGGGATCGCTACCAGGCATTGCTCGACGAAAAGGGCTTCGGCCAGATCACCACAGAGATTGCCGAAGCGGGTGACTTCTTCTACGCCGAGGACTATCACCAGCAGTATCTCGCCAAGAATCCGGGCGGGTACTGCAACCACGGTTTCTGCCAGGTGAGTTACGACTGACTAAGCCGGAACGGCTGCCGACGAGCCGGGAACTTTGCGGGCTGGCGCGCCGTCTCCGCCGCTGACCCGAAACCGGGAGGCCGGGACCGTCACCTGCGCAGATCTGGAGGGCAACTTTCCAAGGGGTGTCGATGATCACGGGCAGGTCTTGTGCGTCTGAATCCCCCGCCAACCATTCGACGGTCCAAGCCCACTTGCAGATTGCCGAGCAGCTCTGCAGCGGCTAGTCAGTCGACGCGAGCGGCTGGTGCACGTTCATCGGGAGCCGATTGCGCCACATTCCGTCGACCTCGTGGAGGGCGGCCGCCACGGCTCCGGCGGTCGGCACGAGGCCGATCTCACCGACGCCTTTGATGCCGTACGGGGCCCCCGGCTGGGGTGACTCCACCAGGATGGTTTCGATCTCCGGGATGTCCTTCGGTCGCAGGATGTCGAGGCTGCGCAACGTCATGTGGGTCGGGCGAGCCTCGTCGTCGGTCGGGAACTCCTCGGTGAGTGCATAGCCAAGGCCCATATGGACCGATCCCTCGATCTGACCCTCGCACAGCGTGGGGTTGACCACCTTGCCGACGTCGTGGATGGCGATCACCTTCTCGATTTCTCCGCTGGCGAGGTCGGCGATCACGAGCTGGGCGGCGTACCCGAAGGTGGAGTGGATGATGGGGTTCTCCAATCCTTCCTCGAGCGAGTTGGTCCAATCCACCCGGTACTCGCCGTAGTAGTCGACCCCCGGGCGGCACTCGTTCTCCAGTGCCACCCGGCAGGCATCCTTGACCGCGCCAGCCCCCATCAGCGTCCCGCGTGATCCGGTGGTCTGGCCGGCCCCGAGCTCGCGAGTGGTGTCCACCACGACCCGAACCCGTTCCGGTTCGATCCCGAGCTCCTCGACTGCCACCTGGAGGGCCACCGTGTGAACCCCCTGCCCCATCTCGGTCCAGCAATGCCTGACCTCGACGGAGCCGTCTTCCTCGAACCGCACAACCGCTCCGGCGATTTCCTTGAACCCGTTGCCGAGCCCTGAGTTCTTGATTCCCAGGCCCAGGCCGACTGCCTTCCCGGCTGCTTTGGCCGACTCGTAGAGCGGCTTGGCAGTTTCCAAACACACGCGAGCACCCAGGCAGCCATCGTCCATGATCTGTCCCGGGCCCCACACGTCTCCGGGGCTCACGATGTTCCGATCGCGCATCTCCCATCCGCTGATACCAACCCGATCGGCCAGACGGTCGAGGATGCCCTCGGTGGCGAACTGGGCCTGATTGGCACCGAAGCCTCGAAACGCCCCGCACACCGGGTTGTTGGTGCGCACCGCCACGGCCTCGACGTCGATGTTCGGGAACACGTAGGGCCCGCTGGCGTGGCCGGCGGCCCGTTCCAGCACCTTCATTCCGACCGATGCATAGGGGCCGCTGTCGCCGATGAGGCGGGAGCGAAGTGCCAGGAGCTTGCCGTCGGCGTCGCAGCCGGCCGAGACTTCGAGCCGGATTGGGTGTCGCTTCGGGTGCATGATCAACGACTGCTCACGGGTCAGCGTGCACTTGACCGGTCGGCCCAGCAGGTGGGCGGCGAGGGCGGTCTGGGCCTGGTTGGACATGTCCTCTTTCCCGCCGAACGCGCCACCGTTCGACACCAGCTCGACGATGACCCGGTCACGCTCGATTCCCAGAACGTCGGCGATCTGGTTGCGGTCGTCCCACACGCCCTGGCCGCCCGAATACACGGCCAGAACCCCATCATCACCCGGCACGGCCAGGGTGGACTCGGGCTCCAGGAAGGCGTGCTCGACCCGCTGGGTATGGAACGTCTCGTGGACGACATGAGCGGCTTGCTCGAGAGCGGCGTCGACGTCACCCCGGCGGTACACCGACCGGGAAAGGACGTTGCCGTCCAATCCCCACACCGCGTCCTCATCCGACGTGAGCGCGGACTCGGGATCGGCGAACGGCTTGAGGGCCTCGTATTCGACTTCGACGGCGTCGGCGGCCCTGCGGGCGATCTGGACGGACTCGGCCACGACAATGGCGAGAACGTCGCCGAGGTAGGAGGTGCGGCCGCCCTCGGGTATGAAGACCGGCCAGTCCTCGTGGATGATGCCCACCCGGAGCGCGCCGGGGACGTCGGCGGCGGTGTATACCGCAATCACTCCCTCGATCGCCAGTGCCGGCCCGGTATCGATACGGAGCACATCCGCCCGGGCATGATCGCTCAGCTTGACGGCCGCATGCAGCAGTCCTTCCGGCCGCAGGTCGTCGACGTAGCCGCGATCGCCGAGAGCCAGCTCGGCCGCCTCGTATTTGGCGCCGCGAGCTCCCACCCCTCCCGGCAATGCCACCACGGGGATTGCGTCGTCGCGCAGCATCTCGATGGCCTCGAAGATCTTGGTGTAGCCGGTGCAGCGGCACAGGTGACCGCCGAGGCGGCCGGCCGCCGTTTCGCGAGTGAGGTCCTTACCCTTCTGATCGAGGAGCGCTTTGGTGCGGACCAGGATCCCGGGAGTGCAGAATCCGCATTGGAGGGCGCCGGCCGCTGCGAACGCGTCCGCCAGGCGGGCTCGTTCCTCGACCGGGAAGCCCTCGAGGGTGACGACCTCTTTACCGGCGGCCTTCTCCATCCCCACCAGGCAGCTCTGGATGGCTTTGCCGTCGAGGAGCACCGTGCATGCACCGCAGTGCCCGGACGGCGAACACCCGTCCTTGGGTGAGGTGATATCGAGCTCCTCCCGCAGCGCTGCCAGCAGGTGCGGATGATCCGACCTGACGGCGGCGGATTCGCCGTTGACGACGAACACCGTTTGATCCAGGGGCGTTGTCGTCATGAGATGCTCCTCGCTGTGCAGGCTGCCGCCATCATATCTGGTGCCGCCACCCTGTCACCCAGAAGCCGAAGGATGCCGGACGGCGGACGTCGAGCCGGGCTGGTTAGTCTGGCGAGGCGGTTTGGAACCAGAGGAGGCCGACGGTTTGACCCAAGCAGGCGCACGCCTTCGGGTGGGGTCGAAGTATCTTGCCTACCTCGTGCCGCTCGGCGCAGTCGCCTTCGCTCTGCTCATCGGCGCCATCATGCTGCTGGCACTGGATGCGAGCCCGTTCGAAGGCTTCCTGGCCCTCCTCGATGGCGCCTTCGGGAGCCGGGAGGCGCTCATCGAAACCGCCCTCAAAGCAACGCCTCTGCTGTTCGTCGGTGTCGGCATCACCATTGCCTTCCGGGCCAACGTCATCAATATCGGAGGCGAGGGTCAAATGGTGGCCGGCGGGCTGCTGGCAACCATGACCGCCCTGTGGCTGCCCGACATGTCGGCCTTCATCATGCTGCCGGCGGTGATCCTTGCCGGGCTGGTGGGCGGGGCCGTCTGGGGGGCGGTCCCCGGGTACCTCAAGGCGTATTTCGGCGTCAACGAGATTCTCAGCACCATCATGCTGAACGTCGTCGCCGTTCAGCTCATGAACTACCTGTTGCGCGGCCCCCTCATCGACCCGGGTGAGATCGAGCGCGGCACGCGGATCCCCCAGACCCAGCGCCTCCAGGAGGGAGCCGACCTGCCGCTGCTGTTCGGAAGCAACCGGCTCCATATCGGGCCACTGTTGGCGATCCTGGCCGCCATCGGCGCCTACATCCTCCTGTGGCGCACCCCTCTCGGGTACCGGCTGCGGGCGGTCGGACAGAACGAGGACGCCGCCCGCTATGCCGGCATGCCGGTCAAGCGAACCATCACCCTCGCGCTCACGCTCAGTGGCGCCTTGTGCGGCTTGGCCGGGGCGGTGCTGGTGTTCGGGAGCGAGAGCCATCGTATGGTGACCGACGGGTCGACGGCCGGATTCACCGGAAACGCTGGATTCAACGGGATCGTGGCAGCACTCTTCGGCGGGCTCCACCCGATCTTCACGATCCCGGCGTCCTTCCTCTTCGGGGGGCTGCTGGTAGGTGGGATCTCGATGCAGCGCGCCGTGCAAGTCCCCTCGGCGCTCATTCTTGCCCTCAACGGGCTGGTGGTGATCTTCGTCGTGTCTACGGATCGGTATCGCAAGCGCCTGCGGGATCAGGATGCCCGCCGCCAGGCCCTCGGGGTGGCGGCTCCACCGCCCGAGGCGGCCGCCGCCGTCGACGACGGAGGGGGTGACCCGTGAGCGACTTCTTCACCCAGGCAGTGCTCATCGCCACGGTCGCCTCGGGCATTCGCCTGGCCGTGCCACTGCTGCTGGCCGGGCTCGGTGAGACGTTCGGGCAGCGGAGCGGAGTGCTCAACCTCGGGGTCGACGGGGTCATGCTGCTCGGAGCCTTCGGCGGCTACTACACGACGCTGAAGAGCGACAACGTATGGCTGGGGTTGCTGGTAGGTCTCGGGGTCGGGTTCCTCCTCGGTCTCATCTCGGCCTTCATCACCGTCACCCTGAAGGCCGAACAGGGAATATCAGGAATCGGCGTGTTCCTCTTCGGGCTCGGCATGAGTGACCTGCTCTTCCAGCGGCTCGTCAAGACCCCCATCCCGATCCGGACCTTTCCGAAGGTGGAGATCCCCGGTCTGGGCGACATCCCCTGGCTGGGCGAGATGTTGTTTCGGCACAGCATCGTTGTCTATCTGGCGTTCATTGCGGTGCCCGTCGGCATGCTGGTCATGAACCGGACCACGTTCGGAATGAAGATCCGAGCAGTGGGTGAGAACCCCGAGGCGGCCGACAGCCTGGGGGTGAGCGTCGCCAAGGTGCGGTACGCCACCATGCTGATCGGAGGGACGCTGGCGGGGATTGCCGGGGCGGCTCTCGCCATCGACCTCGGGATCTTTCAGCAGAACATAACGAATGCCCAGGGCTTCATCGCCATCGCCCTCGTGTATTTCGGAGCCTGGCGGCCGGTGGGGGTCATGCTGGGCGCCATGCTGTATGGCTTCGTCAACGCCGTCGTTCTGCAATTCAAGACCCTCGGAATCATCCCGAATAGCTGGTCCGACATCGCGGCGATGGCGCCGGCGGTGATCACCATCCTGGCCCTGGTAATCGTGGCTTCCCGCTTCCGAGCGCCGGCTGCGCTGACCAAGCCCTTCGAGCGGGGTGGGTGATGGCGGACACAGGGACCTTTGGCCGCCACCAGGTGACGTTGGGCACCGGTGCAGCCTCTATTGATTTGGAGAACCTGTGGGAGAGTTGGGAGACAGACGCGTGCGGGAAACCGTCGCGCACAGAGGAGGAAACGTGAGAAAAGGTGTTTTGAGATGGCTGGCGCTTCTGGCTGCGCTCGCCTTGATTGCCGCCGCCTGCGGCGGTGATGACACGGCCACTACCCCCGGCGACGGTGGGACCAATACGACGGTGGGAGGCGAGCCGTTCCAGATCGCAATCGTGGCTCCATCGGCGGCGACCGACCTCGCATTCACCCAGTCGATCGTCGATGCCGTCGATGCCATCAAGACCGAGATGGGGAACGTTGAGGTGCAGGTGAGCGACGGGCTGTTCAACGTAGACGATGCCGGCACCGCCATACGCGGCTACGCCAACGAGGGCGTTGATCTTGTGATCGCCCACGGCTCCCAGTACGGGGGGTCACTCGAGCTGATTGCGCCGGACTTCCCGGACGTCTCGTTCGCCTGGGGCACCGCCGCCGACACGTTCGGGCTTCCCAACGTGTTTGCCTATGAAGCGGCCTCCGACGAGGGCGGCTTCGTGCTCGGAGTGATGGCAGCCTCCCTCAGCGAGACAGGCATCATCGGTGTGGTCGGCCCCATCGAGGTAGGTGACGCCAAGCTGTACGTCGATGGCTTCGTGGCCGGAGCGGTGTCCGAAGGCGCCATCGTCCCCAAGGTCACCTACACCGGATCGTTCAGCGACGTCGCCCTCGCCAAGGAAACGGCGGAGGCCTACGCGTCTCAAGACGTCGATGTCATGACGGGCACGGCCCAAATGGTGGTCGGGGCGGTGGGCGTCGCCAACACAGAGGGCATCCTGTGGCTTGGCACCCAGGCAAACCAGTCGTCATTGGGCGACATCGTCGTCGCATCCCAGGTGTATCACTGGGAGGTCATACTCGACGACATCATTGCCAACGTGCAGGCCGGGACGCTGGGGGGTGAGATCTTCGAGATCAACCTGGCAAACCAGGGTGAGGTCATCGAATACAACCCTGCCTACGACCTGCCGGCCGACGTCCGTCAGAAGGCTGAGGACACGATCGCCGGCATTGCCGACGGCACGATCTCGACTGGCTAGCAGCAACGGCCGATCGGGGGGCCGGCCGGCCCCCCGATCCCGAGCCCTGGGAGGGAGGACCCAATGACGGCGGTACCAATGGTCGAGATGCGCGGGATCACGAAGCGATTCCCAGGCGTGCTTGCCAACGACGCCGTCGACTTCGACGTGATGGCCGGTGAGGTTCATACCCTGCTGGGGGAGAACGGCGCCGGCAAGAGCACCCTCATGAAGATCCTCTACGGGCTGTACCAGGCCGATGAAGGGGAGATTCTGCTCGACGGCGAGCCGACCGTCATCGACAGCCCAACGACCGCCATCGGCCATAACATCGGCATGATTCACCAGCATTTCATGCTGGTTGAGACCTTGACGGTGGCTGAGAACGTTGCGCTCGGCCTGCCGTCCAGCAGGGGAGCGCTCACCGATCTCGACGTCGTGTCCGCCCACATCGCTGAGCTCGGATCCCAGTACGGCCTCGAAATCGACCCTTCGGCGGTGATCTGGCAGCTGGCGGTCGGCCAGAAGCAACGAGTCGAGATCATCAAGGCACTGTATCGGGAGGCTCGACTGCTGATCCTCGACGAGCCGACGGCGGTGCTCACCCCCCAGGAAGTCGACCAGCTCTTCCACACGCTGCGCCAGCTCACCGCCGACGGGCGCGGGCTGATCTTCATTTCCCACAAACTGCACGAAGTCCTGGCTCTGAGCGATCGGATCACCGTGCTCCGGCAGGGAAGGGTCACCGGGCAGGCAACCCCCGAGGGTGCGACCCGGTCGTCGCTGGCCGAGATGATGGTGGGCCGCGAAGTGAAGCTGGCGCCGGATAAGCCGCAGGTCCAGGTCGCCGAGCCGGCTCTCGTCATTCGCGGGCTCGAGGTGTTCGGAGACCGTGGGATCGTCGCGGTCGATGACTTCGACCTGGAGGTGCGAAAGGGTGAGGTGATGGGCATTGCCGGCGTGTCGGGTAACGGGCAGCGCGAGCTGGCCGAGGCTATCGCCGGCCTCCGTCCGGTCACCCGGGGCAGCATCCACATCCGCGGCACCGACGTCACCAACCGCCGACCGATCGAGGTGCGCGAGGCAGGTTTGGCGTACGTGCCGGAGGGCCGCATGAAGGACGGCACCATCGCCGACTTCACGGTTGCCGAGAACCTGCTGCTCATCGACCACCGTGAGGAACGGTTCCTCCACCGGGGCCTGTTCGACTTTGGGGCTATTCGCCGGCACTGCCAGGGCTTGGTCGACGATTTCTCCGTCAAGACGCCGACGCTGGAGACACCCGTTCGGAGCCTTTCCGGGGGCAACATCCAGAAGCTGATTCTCGCCCGCGAGCTCGAGGGAACTCCGACGGTGCTTCTGGCCTCTCAGCCCACCCGCGGGGTCGACATCGGTGCGGCCGAATACATCCACGAGCGGCTGGTGACCCAGCGTGCACACGGGACCGCCATCCTGGTGATCTCCGAGGACCTGGACGAGGTCTTCGGCCTCTCCGACCGGATTGCCGTCATGTACGAGGGGCAGGTGATGGGAATCGTGGACCCGGCCACGACCACCCGGGAAGAGGTCGGCCTGATGATGGCCGGCGTGAGGCCCGAATGACCGGGCGGCTCAGCCAGGCCGATACGGCTGGATAACCTCGGTGCGCCAGGTGGCGGGACCCGGTAGCTCGTCGGTGTCGGTGTGGTAGACCTCCCAGGCCGGGCCGCTCGCCTTCAGCCCCCGGTCCGCGATCCAGTCCGCAAGCGCGTTGTAGGCGCTTTCCAGGCGCTCGAATGGCCCGGTATGGACCGTTGCCACCGCCGGCCCTCCTGGGAGGCGAGATGCCCGCACCTCGCCCTTGCCGTGGACCGCCATGATCACCGGAAGGCCGGCCTCGACCTCGAACTCGACGTACTTGTCGTCGAGCGGTCGGTAGCGAGCAAACGGGTCACCCACCACGTGAGCCCCGGCCTCCCTGATCTGGCTGTCGACGGTGTGATACACCCGTCCGAGGAAGGTGGGGATGTCCTCCAGCCTGATCTTGCCGTGCATGACCATGGTCGGCTGCTCGGCGAGGATCCGCTCTTCGATCTCATACATGTCACCCTCCTTTCGCCTCTACCCATTCTCCAAAGACACACGGGGGGCTGGTAGTGCCAAAGGTCAAGAGCAGTGGATTCGGTCGGCCCGTTCCTGGAACGCGAAACTTTCCCGACGGCGAAACTTGGCTGTGTCGAAGCTGCGGCTACTGTTGCCTCCCGAGATGATTGCAGCAACCGCCGACCGTGGGTATCACCGCCCAGGAGGCGGTTTTTTGTTTGCCCGGTGCGTTGTCGGGCTGAGCAACTGAAAAGGAGAACGGCCCATGGCGACCAGGACAACCACCGAGCACCTCCCGTTCGGCGAAAAGCGGGATCCCCGCTTCTTCGGCAGAGACATCCTGTCGGTGTCACAGTTCGAGCGGGGCGACCTCGAGACGTTGTTCGAAGTCGCGCATGAGATGAGCGAGATGGTGCATCGGATCGGTACCTTCGATCTGCTCAAGGGCAAGGTGCTGACCAACCTGTTCTACGAGCCCTCGACGCGCACCTCGTCGTCGTTCGTGGCGGCCATCGAACGGCTCGGGGGCAGCGTCATCCAGATCAACAACGTCACCTTCTCGTCGGTTTCGAAAGGCGAGTCATTGGCGGACACGGTGCGAACCATGGAGCAGTACACCGACGCCATCGTGCTGCGCCACCCCGAGCAGGGCTCGGCGGCGTTGGCGGCAGCGGCCACCACCAAGCCGATCATCAACGCCGGTGACGGCGCCGGCGAGCATCCCACTCAGGCGCTCCTGGACGCGCACACCATTCGTGAGGAGATGGGTGGTATCGATGGGCTCACCATCACCATGGTGGGCGACCTCAAGTACGGTCGGACGGTGCATTCCCTCGCCAAGCTGCTCACCCTCTTCGACGTGAAGATCAACTACGTCTCGCCAGAGATTCTCCGGATGCCGGAGCTGCTGGTCAAAGAGGTCGATGCCGCCGGGATCGACCAGACCGAGACGGGCGATCTCGATGCCGTGCTCGGCGACACCGACGTGCTGTATGTGACGCGGATTCAGAAGGAGCGGTTCTCCGATCCCTCGGAGTACGACGAGGTCAAGGATTCGTACGTCATAACCCCCGACACGATGTCGCGCGCCAAGCAGCGGATGGCTTTGATGCATCCGCTGCCCAGAGTCGGGGAGATCACCACCGAGGTCGACTCGGACCCGCGCGCCGCCTACTTCCGCCAGATGGAGTACGGCATGTACACCCGGATGGCGCTCCTCGCCCTGGTGCTCGGCAAGGCCTGACGCAAGGGCAGCTGCTCCCGGACGGCGGGGCCCACACCTGCATCGGGATGCACTTCGCCGGGCTCATGACGAAGGCGATCATGGTGCAGCTGCTGAACCGGTTTCGGCTGGAGCCGCTGCCGGGCCAGGACGCCTGCACCCAGACGCTGCCGATCCCCAAGCCCCGCGGCGGCCTGCCGCTGAGGTTCACCGCCGCCAGGACGTGAACCGACAGGTGCCGCTGCTCAGGCGAGGAGCCGTCCGAGTTCCTCGACGTCGTATTCGGCGAGCCCGAGCGTTGCCATCGTTCGGGGTGCTCCGCTCCGGTACTCCCGTCCCATCAGCACACCGGCCACGTCGATCAGAGCTGCGATGATCGGCGTCCTCACCCCGATCTGGCCTCCGAGCGACTCGAGAAACACCAGCCCGTAACCGACGTCCTCGGTGAAGTATCGGTAGTCGAGTTGGTGCTGGGCCCGGATGCCACGGAACCCGGGAGCCTCGGAGTATCCGCGGTCATACGTTGCCTCGGCCATGAAACCCTGCCGGAGACCCAGTTCCGGCTCGGCAACCACCTCCAGGCCGAGCCGGCCCCCGATCGCCATCCGCTCCTCGTCCACCGCCTCGATCAGCCGCCCCACCGCCGGCGTGACCCCGTCCTCGTAGAAGGAGAAGTCGCCGCTGGTTCGTTCGATCAGAGCTGCGTTGAGCAGGGTCACCGCCGGGTGGATCACCGGGTTCCCGTTTTGGAGGCCGGTCTGCAGGACGTTCACGGCGGCTCGCACGCCCGCGAACACCGGGGTGAGCAACTCGAGGACCGGGCCCGTGAGCCGGGCCGGAACCGCTGCGAGATAGACCGCATCCTGCAGCTTCAGGTACACGTGAATCCGGCCCGGTCCCACGAGACGGACGGCATAGGGCAACGTCGCCGTTTCGGCGACCACCAGATCGTCGGCGCGCAGGTCCAACCCGGCGGCCCGCTTGAAGGCGATGGCGCCCCCGCACGATCCCGGACAGACGACAACGGTTTGTCCCGGGCGGAGATGCGGCCGGGAGGCCTCAGCGAAAGGCTGGGTGCTGTACGCCGGACCCACCACGAAGATGAGTTCGGCGCCATCGAGCACAGATTCGATGTCATGGCCGGCATAGGTCACCGCCGCGAACCCGTCCAGCTCCCCATGCGCGGTGATTCCCCCCCGGGCCCGGACTGCTCCGATCGTGTCGGGAAACGACTCGAAGTCGAAGAGACGCACATCGTGACCGTGCATCGCCCAATCGAACGCAACGGCGCACCCGCCGTTGCCCGAGCCGAGAACCGCAACCCTCATCGAAGTGAATGTACTGCCGACCGGGCCTCCCGGCCCCTACCACGATTGACCGGTGGCCTGGAACGATCCTCGACGGAGCTGCGCGTCCCTAGCCCGGCTTGAGCGGCCCCGCACCCTCCAGCTCGAACGCGAAGTCGTCCTCGAAGCAGTACCACCACGCTTCCCCGGGCTCGAACGACCGGATCAACCGGTGGCCCGGGCTCGCTCGGAAGTGGGCGTCGGCATGATGATGCGGCGATGCATCGCAGCACCCGACGTGACCGCACTCGACGCACATCCGGAGATGCACCCAGCTCGAGCCCATCGCCAGGTTGGAAGGCTTACTCACTGCCGCCGCCCGACCTTGAGGCCCTCTCCCGGGCTGCGGATGCGTACAGGTCCGCGAGCGAAGTCCGATTCTCCGAGCTGCGT
>JBFKDW010000021.1:0-37975 GCA_041619515.1 Acidimicrobiia bacterium | reverse complement strand
TGGCTCACCGGGCACACCATGATGCTGAGGAGTTGGGGATCGATAGGCATACGGGGAGGCTAACTGAGTCGGGGCGGGTCGAACCGATCCTCAGATCTCAACGGCTTCCAACCGGTCGAATACCGCGGCGGCGTTCCGCAGGACGGCGTTGGTATCGAAGATGTGGTTGAGAGTCGTCTCGGAGAGCCGCACTTGCGGGTCCTCGTCGAGCAGGCGGCGAAGATCGGTGCCGTCCTCCCAGGCGAGCATCGCGTTGCGTTGCACGATCCGGTAGGCGTCGTCCCTGGACAGACCCGACTCGACCAGTGACAGCAATGCTCGCTGGCTGAACAGCAGGCCATGGGTCGACTCGAGGTTTGCGAGCATGCGATCCGCGTTGACGACGAGGCGATCGATGACGTCGGTCATCCTGGCCAGCGCGAAGTCGGCGACGATCGATGCGTCGGGCAGGGCTACCCGCTCTGCCGAAGAATGGCTGATGTCGCGCTCGTGCCACAGCGCCACGTTTTCCAGGCCTACCTGGGCGTATCCGCGCAGCAGGCGGGCCAGTCCGGTGACGTTCTCGGAACGCACCGGATTCCGCTTGTGCGGCATGGCCGAGGAGCCCTTCTGGCCCTCGGCGAACGCCTCCATCACCTCTCCGATCTCGGAGCGCTGAAGGTTGCGGATCTCTGTGGCGAAGCGTTCGAGCGACGAGCCGAGCAGCGCCAGGGTGCTCAGGTAATGGGCGTGACGGTCGCGGCTGGTCACCTGGGTCGAGGCCGGTTCGACGCTCAACCCCAATTGGCGGCACACGTGCTCTTCCACCGACGGGGGCACCTGGGCGTACGTGCCGACGGCACCGGAGATCTTCCCGACCGCCACCGCCTCCCGGGCGCTGATGAGCCGGCGGATGTTGCGTTCGGTCTCGAACGCCCAGCCGGCGAGCTTGAGCCCGAAGCTGGTGGGCTCGGCCCAGATCCCGTGGGTGCGGCCCACCATGACCGTGCCCCGATGTTCAAAGGCGCGGCGGCGAATCACGTGAAACAGGCTCCGGGCCCGGTCGAGCAGCTGGTCGCAGGAGGCAGCCATGGTCGCCCCCTGTGCCGTGTCGATCATGTCCGACGAGGTGAGCCCGTAGTGCACCCATTCGCCGCCCTCGGGAATGGACGCGCCGAGCAGGTCTACGAAGGCCGCCACGTCGTGGTGGGTGACGGTTTCTCGTGCTGCCAGCGCACCGGGATCGACCGGTGGTGCCGCCCGGATGGCATCGGCAACGTGAGCGGGCACGGCTCCCAGCTTGGCCCAGCCTTCCGAGGCGAGGGCCTGTACCTCTTGGAACCTCTCGAGGCGGCGGGCCTCGGACCAGATGGCCTTCATCTCCGGCAGCGCGTAGCGGTCGATCATCGGGTCAGGGTCGCTTTCCTCTGCGGCCCGACCGAGACCATGGAAACCGGGACGCCTGCCAGCTTCTCGACCCTGCCGATGTAGTCGAGGGCGGCGGCGGGCAGCTCATCGAACGATGCTGCCTGTGAGATGTCGGTCTTCCAGCCTGGCAGCTCCTCATACACCGGCCGGCAGTGGTACAGCACCCGCTGCTGGCGCGGCAGCTCCTCGTACCGCTGACCGTCGGCCTCGTAGGCGACGCAGATCTTGAGCGTGTCGAACTCCGACAGCACGTCGATCTTGGTCAGGGCGATTTCGGTGAGGCCGTTGATGCGGGTGGCGTAGCGGAGAGCGACCGCATCGAGCCAGCCACAGCGGCGTCGCCGGCCGGTGACGGTCCCGTACTCTCCGCCGATTTCGACCATCGACTCGCCGACATCGTCATCGAGCTCGGTGGGAAACGGGCCGCTCCCGACCCGCGAGATATAGGCCTTGGTGACGCCGATCACCCGGTCGATAGCGGTGGGGCCGATACCGGAACCAACGGTTGCTCCGCCGGCGATGGGATTCGAAGAGGTCACGAAGGGATAGGTACCGTGGTCTATGTCGAGGAGGGTTCCCTGCGCCCCCTCGAAGAGAACGTGCTTGCCTGCCGCGAGCGCGTCGGCGAGCAACAGCGAGGTGTCGGCGACGTGGCCCTCCAGTTGCTTCCCGTATCCCAGGTATTCGTCGGCGATGGCCGCAGAGTCCATGGGGAGCTGGTTGTAGAGCTTGACGAGCGTCTTGTTCTTTTCCTTGAGCACCGCATCCAGCTTGTCCCGGAAGATCTTCGGGTCGAACAGGTCCTGCACCCTGATGCCGTGGCGCGAGTACTTGTCCGTGTATGCGGGCCCGATTCCCCGCTTGGTGGTGCCGATCTGGCTCGTGCCGAGGAACCGCTCCTGGAGGGCGTCGAGCTTGCGGTGGTACGGCATGATGAGGTGGGCGTTGGCCGAGAGCCTGACCAGCGAGGTATCGATGCCCCGCTCCTGCAATGCGCTCATCTCCTCCAGCAGCACCTTCGGGTCCACCACCGTGCCGTTGCCGATCACCGGGGTCACGCCGGGGTTGAGGACGCCGCTCGGGATGAGAGTGAGCGCGAATCGCTCGTCACCGATCACGATGGTGTGACCGGCGTTGTTGCCCCCCTGATACCGGACGACGTAGTCCGCCCACTCGGCGAAGACGTCCGTGACCTTCCCTTTGCCCTCGTCGCCCCACTGGGTTCCGACGATAACTGTGGCCGGCATCCTGGCTCCTTCCCGGGGGCATCGTACCGTTGCTACTGGTAGCAGCACCCGCACGACTATCGTTGCCGGGATTTCGCACGACTTCGAGAGACGCACACCCGTGGAAGAAACCACCCGCAGGGCTACGAAACGCCCAACCGCTACCGTCGCCCCGCTTGCCCACACTCCCGAGCGTGGCATCCTGACCGAGGTCATGCATTTCGAGACCTACGCCGCCAACGAGTTCCTCGACCTGACCGAGGACGTGCGTGAGCACGTTGCCCGGGCGAAGGTGCGGCACGGCCAGGTGACGGTGATGACGCCGCACACGACCACTGCGGTGGTGGTCAACGAGTCGGAGACCGGGTTCCTCAACGACCTGCGCCGCGTCGTCGGTGAACTGGTGCCCGTCGAGGGCTACTACGAGCACGACGATCACGCGGTGAGGACCGAGAACCTCCAGGAAGACGAGTTCATCAACGGCCACGCCCACGTCCGCCAGATTCTGGTCGGCGAAACCACCGTGACCATCCCGGTGGTCGAGGGCGAGCTGGTGCTCGGCCGGTGGCAGCGCATCCTGTTCGCCGAGCTGGACCAGCCGCGGGCACGACGGGCGATTCTGCACACGCAGGGGCACTGACCCTCCTCGAGGATGTCTCGACGGTGCCGTCCGGGCGCGGTGTCTTCTGGGCAGCGAGACCGGTCTTGTGGGGGTTTTTCTTTCGCGAGGGACCGCTCTCAGACCCTGCGTCAAGCAGGGCATTTTCGCGCTCTGACGTCTCAGGCGAACGTATTTTCAGTTGCTTCCACTCTGGATCACCGATTACATTGTCGAGCAGGCCGGGGCACTCCCGGCCGCTTGAACCAGAATTGAAAGCTGGGGAGGAACATTTTCATGATCAAAAGATTGGCTGTGCTCCTTGTCGCGCTGGCACTTGTAGCAGCGGCATGCGGGGACGACAGCGGTGATACCAACACCACAACGACGGCGGACGACGGCACCCAACCGACAACTGCAACGACGTCCGGAAACGGCGGCCCCGGCCAGGCCGGCGGCACTCTGGCAACCGTGCTGGCGCGCGGTGAGCTCATATGCGGTATCGGCGGTGGCGCGGTCGCCTTCTCCGAGACCCAGGCCGATGGCTCCGCCACCGGCATCGATGCCGACTACTGCCGGGCGGTTGCGGCGGCGGTGCTTGGCGACGCCAACGCCGTGGTATTTCGCCCGGTGACGGCCGCCGAGCGCTTCGACGTCCTCAAGGCCGGCGAGATCGACGTGTTGATCCGCAACACGACCTGGACCGCCAGCCGTGACACGGTTGTCGGTGGTGACTTCGGTCCGACCACCTATTACGACGGCCAGGGACTCATGGGCAAGTCGGAGCGGTTCTCGGTCACGTCCGGCCCTGCCGACGTGGACGGCGCCATCCTGTGCACCAATGCCGGTACGACGACTGAGAAGAACATTCGTGAGTGGGCGGCCCTCGGTGGAGCCGAGATCGTGCTCAACACCGTTGAGCAGTTCGCAGATGCTCTGGAGCTCTTCAAGGCCGGTTCGTGTGACCTCGTCACGACGGACGCATCCGGTCTGGTCGGGAACCTGGTCACCGCCGAGCGCAATGGCGACATTGCCGAAGGCGAATGGGTCGTGTTCCCGCCCTCACCGATCTCGAAGGAGCCACTCGGTCCGATGTACCGTCAGAACGACTCGCAGTGGGCGGACATCATCGACTGGGTCGTCTACACGACCTTCATCGCCTACGAGAAGGAAGTGAACTCAGGCAACGTCGACTCCGTTCGTGAGAGCACCGAGGATCCCGAGTTGCAGCGCCTGTTCGGTGATCTCGATATCGGCGACACCAACATCGAGGCGGCGTTCGGCATACCGACCGATGGCTTCTATCAAGTCATCAAGCAGGTCGGTAGCTACGACGAGATCTTCGACAAGAACCTGAATCCGGTCGACTTGTTCAGAATCGCGCCCGACGGCACGCCAACCCTGAACTCGTTGTGGACAGAGGGTGGATTGCTCTACGCACCACCGTTCCGGTAGAGAAAACCTGGGAGATGAGGGGAGCGCTGCGGCGCTCCCCTCATCCCCACTAACCGCCGGCTTCGGCCGGCATGGCTGACACGGGATAGGACCCGGTGGTGAGAACCACCGGGCGACGAGTTGGAAGACGGGAGGAGCCGGTCTCTTGACGGTGACCGTGCAAAAGCAGGAACGACCGCCGCTGTGGCGTAATACCACGTTCCTCAAGTGGACCGCCCAGATCGCATTCCTGCTTGCGCTCATTGCGCTGGCAGTCATCGTGGTTCCGCAGGTCCAGAAGAACCTCAGCGACCGCGATCTGACCTTTGGATGGGGATTCCTCCAGGCCAATCTCGGGTTTCTCATCGGCGAGGGCATCGACACCGACCCCTCCACGGGCGCGCGCACCATTCTCGTCGGGATCGTCAACACGCTGCGGGTCACCGTTTCGGGAATCATCGCAGCCACCATCATCGGGACGATCATCGGCATCGCCCGCCTATCGAACAACTGGATCGTCAACCGCCTGTCAACCTTCTACATCGAGAGCATTCGCAACGTCCCGCTGCTGCTCCAGATGTACTTCTGGTTTGCAGTCGTCCAGACGTTCAGGATCCTCGACCCCTTCGACGCCGACACGCTCACCGCCGGGACGTACTGGTTCACCCCAACCCGGAAGGGGATCGGCCTGCCCTGGATCCAACCCTGGGGCGGTTTCTACCAGTGGATGATCTGGATCATCATCGGTGCAGTCGTGGGCCGTTTCCTGTACAAGAACCGGGCAGCCCACAAGGAAGAAACCGGCCAGGAAAGCTATCCGCTCTCCTTCTTCACGGCCTCGGTAGTGGTTTTCGGGATCATCGGCTGGTTCGCCCACCCCGTCTGGGGCTGGCTGGGGGATGTGTTCGACGCCATCGGCGGTGTCGTCACGGATATCCCGACCTTTGCGCTGCAACTGGTCCTCGCCCTGGCGGCTCTGGCCGCCGGCGCCTGGTGGATCAGGGGCTTTCTCGATGAGCGCCGCACTCCCTCCGGCCTCGCCAAGCTGACCGACGACGACTGGTTCCGGATGATCTTTGCCGGGGTCCTGGCGGTGGTCTTCGCCTGGTTCTTCTTCTCTTTCGCCACCGTCTCTTCCAAGGCGATCGAAATCTCCGGTTCCTTTTTCACCGACTGGCTGGCGCCCAAATTCGACTCGGCGTCCAACGTGGCCGACATCCCGATCAGCGACATCGAAGCCCAGGTGGCGGCCGGCGCCTCGCTGGAGAACATTGCCCGCGATGCCGGTGTGGCCGTTCACAAGCTGGTCGACGGGCTCACGGCCGGCGTGGCCGACACACTCGACCGGGCGCTGGCATCCGGGGAGCTGACGGCCTCCCAGCTCGGTGACGAGCTCGAACTAGTCCGCAGCCGGGCGGACAATCCACTGCGCTGGTCGCGCCCTGAGGTGGTGGTGCGGGGCAGCAACTTCCTCGATCTGTCGCGCAATGGAGGGATTCGGATCACGCCGTCGTTCTTTGCCGTTTGGATCGCGGTGACGCTCTATACGGCCTCCTTCATCGCCGAGGTGGTCCGGGCCGGGATTCTCGCCGTTTCCAAGGGTCAGACCGAGGCAGCCGGTGCCCTCGGCCTCTCGAGAGCGCAAGCGTTGCGGTTCGTCATCCTGCCGCAAGCGTTCCGCATCATCTTTCCGCCGCTCGGCAATCAATACCTCAACCTCTTCAAGAACACCTCACTGGGCATCGCGGTTGCCTACCCCGAGATCGTCAGCGTTGGGCAAACCACGTCAAACCAGACCGGCCAAACCCTGCCGGTGATCGCGGTGTGGATGGGCTTCTTCCTGTTTGGCAGCCTCGTGCTGTCGAGCGTTGTCAACTTCTATAACCGCCGCCTGAAGCTGGTGGAGCGATGACCGGCAAGATCGAACTCCCGGAGATCCCCGAGCTCGAGTTGGCCCCCGAGCCGCCACCCAAGGGCGCGATCGTGTGGATGAAGGACAATCTGTTCTCCAGTGTGGGGTCGGGGATCCTGACGTCGGTGGGCCTCCTCGTGGCGTGGCTGCTCGCCAAGGGAATCGCCGGCTTCCTGTTCGACTTCGACGCCCGCCGCTGGGACGCCATCACCGTAAACCTTCGGTTGCTCATGGCCCAGGCCTACCCGGCGGGCGAAAACCTCAACATCGTCGACTCGGCAGGAGTGCCGATCGACCAGTTCCATAGGGTGTGGATCAGCGTGGGCATCGTGATCGTTCTCAGTGCGCTCAGCATGGTGTACTGGCGGGTAGGAGACCAGATGGCCCCCCAGCAGCTCACCCGCATTCCGCAGGTCATCGGCGCCCTACTCCTCTTCGTGTTCCTCGGCGTCCCGCTCATCGATTACGTGGTGGCGATCATCACCGGCCTCGACTTCGGCGGCTTCGCCTGGCAGTTCTCGGCGGGCGTCCATACCACATGGATCGTGGTTGGAGCGGTGCTGGCCGCCATCGGGTGGCTGGTGGAGCGGGCGTTGGGTGACAACGCCAGGGAAGAGGTCATACCCACGATGAGCATGGTCGGGCTGGCGGCGGCCCTCCTCGTCGGATCGCTGTGGGTGATCAAGGTTCCGGTACCCGAGTCGGCGGACTTCGGTGCTCCCCAGGTGTGGCGGGGACTGGCCACCACAACATCGCTCCCATGGACCATCCTGCTGGTAGTTGCCTTCGCGGCGTACTTCGTCGGCCGGGCTCTCCTGCGGGTGATTCCTGAGGAGACCGGCCGCAAGATTCTCACCGGCCTGTGGCTGCTGTCGTTCCCCGTCATCGTGCTGGCCATCCTGCGCGATCCGGGTTGGGCGCCGGGAATCGCCGAGGGCTTCGAGCTGAGCGAATACTTCCTGATCTCCGCCGGGTTCATCTTTGTGGGCGGCGCTCTCATCTGGGTGGCCACCCGCCCCGACATCGGTGAGTGGGGGGCTGCCATCGCGACCGTGCTCGTCGTGCTGGTCGTCGGCAGTTGGATGACATCCACGCTCATGCTCATTCGGATCTTTCTCCTTCTCGTATTGCTGTTCTTGCTGGGAGGCAAGACGTTCGGAGGCTCGCCGGCCGCTCGCAGGCGCTACCTCATGATCTGGGGGGCCACGGCGGTGCTCGTCACCTACCTGCTGATCCTCGTCAAGGGCGGAACGACGGTCGATGTTCCCGGCGCTTCACCGTTCGGCGGCCTGATCCTGACCTTCATCATCTTCATTTCCGTCATGCTGCTCTCCTTCCCGCTCGGTGTGGTGCTGGCGCTCGGCCGGACGTCGACGATGCCGATCTTCCGGCTGGTTTCGGTGACCTACATCGAGCTGGTGCGGGCGGTCCCACTCATCACCTGGCTTCTCATGTCGGTCATCTTCCTGCCCTTCGCCATTCCGCTCGGTACCCGGATCGATGGTGTTGTCACCGTCATCCTCTTCTATGCCGGTTTCTCCGCCGCGTACCTGGCCGAAAACGTGCGAGGCGGGCTGCAGGCGATCTCGGGTGGCCAGACGGAGGCATCCAAGTCGCTCGGGTTGACGACCATGCAAACCATCATTTTCATCACCATGCCGCAGGCCTTGCGCACCGTGATCCCTGCTCTGGTCGGTCAGGCGATTGCAGTGTTCAAGGACACGTCGCTGGTCACGATCATCGGACTGTTCGACTTCCTGCACATCAGCCGGTTCATCATTCCAAACCAGAGCCGGTTCATCGGCTCGATTCGCACCACCCTGATCGTGGCTGCTCTGGTGTACTGGGTCTTTACGTTCGCCATGTCGCGGGCGAGTCAGCGATTGGAAAAGAAGCTCGGCGTCGGCGAGCGCTAACGGAGGCCAACAATGGAAACCAACAACGACATCATCGTCTGCGAGGGCGTGAAGAAATGGTTCGGCGACTTTCAGGCGCTGAAGGGTGTCACGACCACCGTGAAAGAGCGCGAGGTGGTCGTTGTGATCGGCCCATCAGGGTCCGGAAAGTCCACCTTCATCCGTTGCATCAACCGGCTGGAGGTCCACCAGGAGGGCCGGATCATCGTCGACGGCACCGAGCTGAGCTCCGACGTCCGCAACATCGAGAAGATTCGCTCCGATGTCGGGATGGTGTTCCAGCAGTTCAACCTGTTCCCCCATCTCACGGTGCTCCAGAACATCACGCTGGCACCCATCTGGGTCCGCAAGAAGTCGAGAGCCGACGCAGAGGAGCGGGGCATGCAGCTGCTCGAGCGGGTCGGCATTCCCGAGCAGGCCGAGAAGTTCCCGGGCCAGCTTTCCGGTGGGCAGCAGCAGCGGGTGGCCATTGCTCGTTCGCTGGCGATGGAGCCGAGGATCATGCTGTTCGACGAGCCCACCTCGGCCCTCGACCCCGAGATGATCAAAGAGGTGCTCGACGTGATGAAGGAGCTGGCCAAGTCGGGCATGACGATGATCGTGGTCACCCACGAGATGGGCTTTGCCCGCGAGGTTGCCGACCGGGTTCTGTTCTTCGACTACGGCGACATCGTGGAGGAAGGAACCCCCGAGCACTTCTTCACCAACCCGAGCCACGACCGCACCAAGCTGTTCTTGAGTCAGATCCTGTAGCGGGACCCAGAAACGGCGGGCTCCCGTCTCGCCACCTCAGCCGCCGGATACCCACACGGCTGCGAACGAATCGTCGCTGATCGCCTCCTGGCCGACCGCCACGAAGCCCGGCCCTCCCCGGCTCACAGAGAACATCACCACCCCGTCGGGGCCGGCGCCGTCCTCGACGGCAACCCTGGTCCAGAGAAAACCGTCCGACGAGACCCACACCGACTCCGCCGCGCGTTCCGGTCCCGGTGAGGCCCCGACCGCCACCAATCCCGATTCGTCGGCGGTCACCCCGAACATCACCTGGTTCCCCGCTCCACCCAGCTGGGAGACGTCGCCGGCAACCCGGGACCAGGTGACACCGTCTTCGGAAGTCCACACCGCCGCGTCCGACCCGTCGTCAGACTGCTCGCCACCCACTGCCACCAGCCCGGGCCCGCCGGTGGCGACCGCGAACATGGCCTGGAAGCCATCTCCGCCGAAAACTGCTTCGTCATGGGGAACCCGGGACCATGTCAGTCCATCCGGAGAGGTCCACACCGCCGCCACCGAATTCAATCCGATCTCTTCGGCACCTACCGCCACCAGCCCGGGCCCGGCGGCGACGACACTGCGCATGACCACCCGCCCCTCACTTCCGAAGGCCACCTCGTCGTGGGGAAGGCGCGACCACGTTGTTCCGTCGGACGAGGTCCACACCGCCGCGTCGAACCCCTCGCCTCCCACAGCCACCAGCCCGGGCCCGCCGGCGGCGACGTGCCACATCACCTGATCGCGTTCGCCCCCGAGTACCTGCTCGTTGAACACTCGCGACCACTTCGTCCCGTCTTCCGACGTCCAAACGGCGGCATCAGAGCCGGTGCCGGATTCGGCGTCCCCGACCGCCACCAGCCCGGGACCGCCGGCCATCACCGCCCGCATCGCCTGATCTCCCACCCCGGCGAGCGCGGCGGGATCGTCGACCTGGGACCAGCCGATGCCATCTTCTGAGACCCACACGGCCGCGTCGGACTCGTTGGTGCTGACCGCCCCGACCGCCACCAGGCCGGGCCCTCCCTCGGCAACGCCCACCATGATCTTGCGGCCTTCGCCGCCGAAGACGGCTTCCACGTGCGGAGCCCGCGACCACGAAGCGTCGCTTCCGGCGCACGCCGCCGCCATCAGCGCCAGCGCGACCGTCCCGGCCCACAGGAGGCGGGCCGGGCGGGGGGAGATCGGCCGCCGGATGAGGCGCCCGGCGCGAAGGCGGGCTCGGCCACCGGAAAACGAAGGCGGGCTCGTCACGGGCCCCGCCGGCCCTCCACCAGGCTCTCGGCCACGCTCCGGGCTAGGGCGGCATCGGCCGGTGGATAGAGGATGATCGAGTACTCGTCGCACCGGTCGGGCCCCTCGAACCATGCCACGCCCCACACACCGTCCGGCAGGCGTCCGAGGGCAGCATCGACGTTGCGGACGGTGATGACCTCGGGAGTCTCGAGATACTGGACAGGAGGGAGGGAGCCGCGAATCACCGCCAGCACCGGGGCGCCGTCGTCCTGGCTCCATACGCTGGTGGAGGTGCCCGGCAGGATGGTGTACATGTCGTACGGGATGTCGCGAGTGGCGGGCAGGCTGGTGCCGACTCGATCGGGCAGGGCGGTCGGCACGAACGGGGCGGGGTCACACGCCTCAATCGTCTCCACCGGCTCCACCGTCGAGGTGGTGCTGAGGTTGGGAGTGGCCACCGAGGTCTCGCTGAGCAGCGTCTGCTGTGCCCCCGTCGAGGTGCAGGCGGCCAGCAGCATGGCCGCGGCGATGAGCCGCCTCACGAGCCGGCGCGTACCCGGCGCTGCATCATCACGTAGCCGATGGTGCCGCCGACGGCTACCAGGGCCGCGATCCATCCGTTGCGGCTGAGGCCGGCCAGCCGATAGGCCGTGTCGGTGCGCAGCAGCTCCATGAGGAATCGCACCACTCCGTACAGCGCGAGGTAGACGAGGAACAGGCTGCCGGCGGCCGGCTTGAATCGCTTCTCGACCAGCAGGATGAGGCCAACGACTACCAGGTTGAGCAGCGACTCGTAGAGAAACGTCGGGTGGAAGGTCGAGAAGTCGAGGTACTCCTGGACCGGGTTGTCGATCTCGACTGCCCAGGGAAGATCGGTGGGACGCCCGTACAGCTCCTGGTTGAAGTAGTTGCCCCACCGGCCGATCGCCTGGGCGAGGGGAATGGCCGGGGCAACGGAATCGGCCACGTCGGCGATGCTCGCCCCTTCTCGCCGCATGACCCAGATCATGGCGATGGCACCCGCCAGCAAGCCACCGAAGAAGGCCAGCCCGCCGTCCCAGATCCGGAGAGCGTCGACCAGGCTCCTCCGTGCCGCCGGGTGGGTGATCACGTAGCCGATGCGAGCGCCGACGATGCCTGAGATCACGGCGATGATGCTGGCGCGTTCGATCGTCTTCGGGTCGCCTCCCCGCGCCTCGTACCGGCGGGTCGCCAGCCAGATGGCGGCAAGCACGCCCAGGGCGATGGCGACTCCGTAGAAATTCACCCGCAGCGGGCCAATGTCGAAGCCGTTCACATCCGGCGATGGGATCGAAGCCACCCAGAACATCGGATAAGCCTAGGGGCGGGGGGCCCGAATCAGGCGGGAGTGTCGGGGCTCTTTCCGTCGCCGTCTGTGCCGAAGAGCTCGGCGACCGCGCCGACGCTCCCAAGAATGCGAGCTGATTCGAGCGGGATGAACACCTTGCTCGCCTTGCCGTCGGCAATCTGGGCGAGTGCCTCCAGGTACTTGATGGCAATGAGGTCGGGGGTTGGGTCGCCCTCGTGAATGGCCCGGAATACCCGTTCGATCGCCTTGCCCTCGCCCTCGGCCACGATCTCGCGCTCATAGGCCTGGGCGTCTGCCACCTTCTTGATGGCCTCGGCGCGCCCTTCCGCTTCGAGGATGGCGGATTCGCGCACACCCTCGGCCTGGAGGATGCGCGAGCGCTTGTCCCCTTCTGCCTCGGTGACGAGTGCCCGGCGGTCACGTTCCGCCTTCATCTGGCGGTGCATGGCGTCGGTGACGTCCGGTGGCGGCTCGATCCGCTGGATCTCGACGCGAATGACCTTCGTGCCCCACATGTCGGTGGCGTCGTCGAGGATCTCCCGCAACGCCGTGTTGATCATGTCGCGTGACGTCAGAGCTTCATCCAGCTGGAGGTCTCCGACGAGGTTACGCAGGTTGGTCTGAGCCAGCTTGGTGGCCGCCTGGATGAAGTTGTTGATGTTGTACTTGAGCTTGACCGGGTCGGTGGCCTGGTAATAGACAACCGCGTCGACGGTCACCACCACGTTGTCCTTGGTGATCACTTCCTGCGGCGGTACGTCGACCACCTGTTCCCGCATGTCGACTTTGATGATGCGCTCGACGAAGGGAATGATCCAGCGCAAGCCGGGATCCAGCGTCTCGCGGTACTTGCCGAGCCGTTCGACGAGGCCCTTCTCGTACGGCCTGACGATCTTGAGCCCGGTGGCCGCCACCACGAACAATCCCAAAACGATGATGGCGAGTAGTGCTACAGCAGCTCCCACGGAACCTCCCTAGTTTGACTGGCGGTCGATCGCCTGCACGACGAGCCGCGATCCGGTAATTCCAGACACGACCACTTCCGTGCCGGCTGGTATCGACTCCCCTTCGCTGATCGCCCGCCACTCTTCGGTGTCGATGCGAACCATCCCGGTCGCTGAGCGCATGTCGATGTCCTCGAGCACGATGCCTCGCTTGCGCAGGTAGCGATTGGCCCCGACGGCGTCCGGCTCTCCCTCGTCCTGCTTGCGGATGAGCGGGCGGAGGCTGAGGAGCGACCCCACCGAGACGACCAGGAACACCGCCCAGTGGATCCCCGGATTCCCTATGTCGGCCCAGGCGAGGATGCCGGCCGCACCCGCTCCGATGCCGAACGGCAGCAGGAAGAAGCCCGGCGAGAAGATCTCGCCGACGACGAGGATCCCGGCCAGCACGGTCCAGAACCAGCGCCAAGCCTCAATATCGATTTCCATGTCAACATCCTACCGGTGCCTGTGCCCTCCCGTCATCGGGGACGCGCAGCAGGGCCCCGGAAGCCGGGGCCCTGCTCGCAATGGATGGTGCTCAGATCGACGAGGAATCTCGCGGGCTGAGGTACTTTGCCCACCACTTCTTGGCGGTATCCACTCCGCCGATTCCGAATGCCACCGCGAATGCGACCCCAACGGCCAGCAGCACGGCCCGGCGCACATCCTCGGACACCTGTCCGATTCCCACCAGGTCGAACGCCGTCAGCAGGGCGAAGACGATCACACCCCACCTGATGGCGGTGGGAACCCAGTTGCTGTCGTGGGTTTGCGCCCACGGCCGCGCCAGGTCGGCCAGGAAGCTGCCGATGGCGGCTGCCACCACCACCAGGATGATGGCGATGAACACGACCGGGATGAAGGCGATGAGCCGCTCCAGCAGATCCACGAGGGCCTCGACCTCGAGGGCGGTAGCGGCCAGCAACAGGACGACGACGGCCAGCAGGCCGTACACGAGCGTTGCTCCAAGGTTCGCCGCCGAGTACCCCGAGTTTCGGAGGGCGGGTCCGATTCCGGCCTTATCGAGCACGCCTTCGACGGCGTCGTTCTCGAGGATCCGCTTCACGATGCGCCGCACGATGCGGGCGATGAACAGTCCTACGAACAGTATGAGCAGGGCACCGATGATCTTCGGCACCCAGTTTCCGATGTCGGCACCGATCTGATCCAGGCGCTCGCGCAGTGTGTCCCAAAAACTCATGGGGTGGCTCCTTCCTTGTTGTTAGCCATGACTTGGACACCCTAGAGAACGCGAAAGTCGCGTGCTTTCTGAGAAGAATCGGCTACGGGCCCCGGGGAGCCGGCCAAAGGCGGCTAAGCGCCCCGCTTGGCCCGTTCGAGCCCGGGGCGGGCCGCCAGGAAGTAGATGATGGCGCCGACCGCGCCCAGGAAGATGAGGAGGAGAATCCAGATGAGCTTGCTCTGGCCGGCCTGTTCCCACTGTTCGTCTCGGCGCGGAAGCGCATCGGCCAGCGCCCAGATCCACAGCCCGAGCCCGATCAGGACGAAGACGCCGACAAACAGCTCCAATACGCCGAGGTTCACAGGTTTCCTCCGAGCGCTAGAAGCCGTGCTTGGCGTCTTCGAGTTGTGGCCGGGCCACCAGCAGGTAGATGAACGATCCGATGAAGCCGACGAAGACCAGCACGAGGATCCAGATCAGCTTGTTCTGTCCGGCCCGCTCCCATTCTGGATCGGGCCGCTGGATAGCGTCAACCAGGCTCCAGATCCAAAAGGCGAACCCTGCCAGGGCGATGAGGCCAAAACCGAAGAAAAAGAAGCCCAATTCCAAAACCGTCCCTTCTGGTGTCCTCGTGTTGCTGCCGTCTTGCGTGTTCGTCGCCGGCAGCGTTGGGTGACAGGCTACTGCTTTCGCAGCACGATGCCTTCTGGTGATGCGTCCGCCAGGATCCGATCGCCCTCGCGGAACTCACCGTCGAGGATGGACATTGCCAGCGGGTCGGCGACGGCCGTTTGCAGCAGCCGCTTGAGCGGCCGCGCCCCAAATGTCGGGCTGTACCCTTCCTGGGCCAGCCAATCGGCGGCAGATTGTGAGATCTCCAGCGTGATTCGCCTCTCGGCGAGGCGGCCGAGGAGGTGCCCGGCCTGCATCTGCACGATCTCGGCCAGGTGCTCACGGCTGAGCCGGTGGAATACGAGTATCTCGTCGACCCGGTTGAGGAACTCGGGACGAAAGTGGCCGGTGACGGCGCCCATGACCCGCTCGCTCACGACCTTTTCGGGCAGCTCGGGATCGATGAACTCTGAGCCCAGGTTGGAGGTCATGATGAGCACGGTGTTGGTGAAGTCGACGGTGCGCCCCTGGCCGTCGGTGAGCCGGCCGTCGTCGAGGACCTGCAGGAGCACGTTGAACACGTCCGGGTGTGCTTTCTCGATCTCGTCCAGCAGCACCACCGAGTACGGACGCCGCCGCACCGATTCGGTGAGCTGGCCGCCCTCGTCGTATCCGACGTAGCCGGGGGGTGCTCCGATGAGCCGGCTGACGGAATGCTTCTCCATGTACTCGGACATGTCGACCCGGACCATGGCCCGCTCGTCGTCGAACAGGAACTCTGCGAGTGCCCGGGCCAGCTCGGTCTTGCCGACCCCGGTGGGTCCCAGGAAGATGAACGAGCCGATTGGACGGTCGGGGTCTGACAAGCCGGCTCTGGATCGCCGCACCGCGTTGGATACGGCACCGACCGCATCGTCCTGGCCCACCACCCGGGCCCGCAGGTGCTCCTCGAGATGAATCAGCTTCTCCAGCTCCCCCTCCATGAGCTTGCTCACCGGGATCCCGGTCCAGCGCGCCACTACCTCGGCAATGTCCTCTTCGTCGACTTCTTCCTTCAGCATGGGCGACTCGCCCCGCAGCTCGGTGAGCTCGGCCTCCTGTTCGAGGAGCGTCTTCTCCAATCCGGGCAGGGTCCCGTATCTCAGCTCGGCGGCCTGCTCGAGCTCGCCGTCTCGCTCGGCCCGCTCGGCGGCGGCCCTCGCCTCCTCGATCGCCTGCTTGGTCTCGCGAAGCCGGTCGATGGCCTGCTTCTCGAGGTCCCACTGCGCGGTCAGCCGGTCGGCCTCCTCGCGCAGCTCCGACAGCTCCCGTTCCAGGCCGGCCAGCCGCTCGATCGAGGCATCGTCCGACTCTTTCTGGAGGGCGGCCCGTTCGATCTCGAGCTGCTTGAGACGGCGGGTCACGTCGTCGATGGCTTCCGGCATCGAATCGATCTCGATGCGCAGCTTGCTGCCGGCTTCATCGATGAGGTCGATGGCCTTGTCGGGGAGCTCGCGGGCGGTGATGTAGCGGTCGGACAGCACCGCGGCGGCGATGAGAGCTGGGTCGGTGATTCGGACCCCGTGATGGACCTCGTACCGTTCGGTCAGGCCCCTGAGGATGGCGATGGTGTCGCCGACGGATGGAGCATCGACCAGCACCGGCTGGAAGCGGCGCTCGAGAGCGGCGTCCTTCTCGATGTGCTTGCGGTATTCGTCGAGGGTGGTGGCGCCCACCATTCGCAATTCGCCCCGGGCGAGCATCGGCTTGAGCATGTTGGACGCATCCATGGCCCCTTCGGCCGCTCCGGCACCCACCACCGTGTGGAGCTCATCGATGAAGGTGATGATCTGGCCCTCGGCCTCTTTGATCTCGCTGAGAACGGCCTTGAGCCGCTCTTCGAACTCGCCCCGGAATTTGGCTCCTGCCACCAGCGCACCAAGGTCGAGCGCGATGAGGCGCTTGTCTTTCAGCCCTTCCGGAACGTCACCGTCGACGATGCGCTGGGCCAGCCCTTCGACGATGGCGGTCTTGCCGACGCCCGGCTCGCCGATGAGCACGGGGTTGTTCTTGCGGCGGCGTGACAGCACCTGAATCACGCGCCGGATCTCGTCGTCGCGTCCGATGACCGGGTCCAGTTCACCGGCTTCGGCCAGCTCAACGAGGTCGCGACCGAATTGGCCGAGGGCGTCGAATGTGGATTCAGGAGTCTGAGTGGTGACCCGACGGCTGCCCCGCAGCGCAGTGAGGGCGCTGGTCAGAGACTCGCGGGTGATGCCGGCCTCGCTCAGGATTCTCCCGGCGTCTCCTCGTGCCCCCAGCAGGGCAAGCAGCAGGTGCTCGGTCGACACGTAGTCGTCGCCGAAGTTCTGGCGCTCTTTGTCGGCTGCCTCGAGAACCGAGACCAGGGCCGGCGAAAACGACACCTCGGTGTCGCCGTAGACGTTGGGGAGCGTTCCGAGCGCCTCTTCCACCGCCTGTTGAAGTTGGGCCGGGTTGCCGCCCGCCCGCGACAGCAGGGGAAAGACCAGCCCGTCCGCTTGTCCCAGCAGGGATTCGAGCAGGTGCAGGGGCTCGACGTACTGGTGGTCGGAGGCCTCGGCGCCCTGGCGGGCCCCGACGATCGCCTCCTGTGATCTCTGCGTGAATCGGTTGATGTCCATGGCCATTTCAACCGCAATCGTAGCATAGTTGTTCCATGTAATCTGAGCGTAAGCGACTCAAATTCTGTCTGGGCGGCGGCGGTCAGGCGGCGACGGCGCGCTCGCTCGCCCATTCCCGGAGCGCCAGCACCTGCTCGGACCGGGCGACGGAGAGCGGCACGGTGGCGGCGAGCTCGGCTTCGACGTCGGATCCTGCGACCGGGCTCTCGGCGGCAAACGCCCGATACATCGCTCCGACGACGGCAGCCTCGATTTCGGCGCCCGAGAAGCCTTCGGCGCTGCGGGCAAGTCGTTCCAATTCGTGCTCAGACACCCCGAGGTGGCGCTTGGTGAGATGGAGAGCGAGGATGTCCCGGCGAGCAGCCACGTCGGGGAGGTCCACGAAGAAGATCTCGTCGAAGCGGCCCTTGCGTAGCAGCTCGGGTGGGAGCTGGGAGACATCGTTGGCGGTGGCGACCAGGAACACGCCGGGCTCTCGCTCCTGCATCCAGTGCAGGAAGGATCCGAGCAGGCGCCGGCTGACACCGGAATCACTCGTCCCTCCCGCCGCGAAACCCTTTTCGATCTCGTCGATCCAGAGCACGGCGGGGGCGAGCGCATCGATGCTGCGAAGCGACTCCTGGAGACGCTGCTCGGTCTCGCCGATGTACGGGCGGTAGAGCCGGGACGGATCGAGCAGCACGAGCGGCAGATCCCAGGTGCGAGCAAGCGTCTTGGCAACATACGACTTCCCGCAGCCCGGGATGCCGGTGAGCAGGATCCCCCGAGCGGCCTGCATGCCGCCCCGCTCGTGAGCGGCCCGTCGTACCCGCAGCCACTCCTTGAGACCGCTCAGCCCGCCCACCTCGTCGAGGGTGCCGACCTCCGATTCGACGAGCTCGAGGATGCCATCTGCCGACAGCAATTCGGCTTTCGCTCGCCGAACCTGGGCGACGTCCTCTCCCGTCAGGCTCCCGTCACGAAACGCCGCCTGTTGAATGAGGTTCTCGGCCTCGCGAAGGCTGAGGCCGCGCACGGCCGCTACCAGGCCGGCGATCTCGTCATCGCTCAGCTGCACCGAGAGCCGGCGTTCGGCGAGATCTTCCAGGGTCCGCCCGATCAACCGGTTGAGCTCCTCCTCGTCCGGGGGCCGGAGTGTCCACGGGAGAGCCAGGCCGTTGAGCTCCGCCGGCACCACTCGCTCCGGTGACGTCAAGACCAGTGTCTGGCCAGCCTGCGCCGATTGGGTGAGCTCCTTGATGGACCGCACGACTCCGGGGTCGTCCAGGTGAGGGTGAATGTCGGCGAAGACGAACACCGCCGGCTGATCGAGGTATTTGATCCACTCGAGCGCCCTGGCCGGGTGGCGGGTTCCGTACTGGGGGTCTTTGCCGTCGCGGGCCAGGCCGCGCGTGGTCGTCCACGTCCACACCGGCAGGTCGAGATCCCAGGCGGCGTCCCGCAGGAGCCCGAGGAAGCGTTCTTCGTCACGGCCTTCGACGAACAAAAGAGGATGCCTCGACCCGAGGAGCACGCGCAGATCTGCTGTGTTGTCCACAGGTTGTTATCGCCCGGGCTGCTGATTCGGCTTAGCTTCTTGGACATATTCGTGAGAACGCGAAACTAGTTGCACGGCTGAGTGTCGTATTCCTAGCATTACGAGTTCGACCAGCATCGAGGAGGATGTGTGCTCAAAGAATTCAAGGAATTCGCCTTTGGGGGCAATCTCATAGAGCTCGCCGTGGCGTTCGTCATGGCGGGTGCTTTTGGGGCGGTCGTCAAGGCATTGGTGGACCACGTCGTCATGCCGCTCGTCGGGATCGTCTTCGGTCAGCCGAGTTTCGATGACGTTCTCGACCCCGCCATCAATGGCTCGATAATTCGCTTCGGCTCTTTCATCACGGCGCTCGTGACGTTCGCTGCCGTCGCGGCTGGCGTGTTTTTCTTCATCGTGAAGCCGTACAAGAAGTACCAGGCAGCTGTGGAAACCGGCGCGGCGGAGCCCGCTCCGCCTCCGGAGGACATCACGCTCCTGCGCCAAATCGCGGAAAACACCGGCAGGTAACTCCGGTCAAGACCGATTCTGGTCCTTCCGGTAGAGCGACCGATCGGCCGCGGTCAAGGGAACGATCCCGGCCGGTTGGTTGTTGCAGACATGAGCCATGCGACCAGGAGAAGATTCATGCCCCAGGCTGTGTTCAATGGCGTCGTCATCGCCGACGCCGAAGAGACCGTAATCGTTGAGGGGAATCACTACTTCCCGCCCGATTCCCTAAAGGCCGAGTTCTTCTCGGAGACCGTCGCCTACAACACGACCTGCCCGTGGAAGGGCGTCGCCAGCTATTTCGATGTTGCGGTCGAGGGAGAGCGGGAGACGGCTGTTGCCTGGACGTACCGGGATCCCAGCGAACAGGCCTCGGAAATCCGCGACCACGTGGCGTTCTATCCCAAAGTCCGCATAGTGGGCGCTTCTAAGCGCGGCCTATTCCATCGGCGGTAGCTGCAGGATCAAGGGCGGCTGGCAGGTGTTGGAGGTGGGGCTGTCGAGCGTGCATGCTTCCATCGGCGGAGGTCGGGGCGTCAGTCGCCCGCGATGAAGTAGAGCCATTCCCCGTCCGGGGCGATGATGTGGCGCCAGCCGGTGAAACCGCCGATCTGCTCGAACATGTATTCGAGCTCCTCGACCGGATAGAGCTCCAGGAGCGCTTCGTAGTCGTCTGAGCTGATCCCGTCACCGTAAGGCGAGGTGAGGTTGACGAAAGCGGACGGCCACGCGTAGTAGGTGGCACCCGCCCCGTCCACGGACTCGGCATAGGGGAGGTTGAGATGTTCGACGAGGGTGCGCAGAATCGGCTCACCCCGCCCCTCGCCCTCCCAAAAGATCTCGGGACCGGACCCCCCGAACGTTGTTTCGAACGGCCGACCGCCTGCCTCCGCAAGATCCACCAGGCCTGCAAAGTCACAGGTCATCGCAGCTGCAAAAAGCGCCTTGCGGGTGTTGGCCACCGGCTCGGGGAGGCCGGGCTGGACGGTCAGTTCGATGTCCCAGATGCCGGTCGAACATGTCTCCGGGTAGTCCGACGGGTCTCGCAGGCCGGCGATGGTGTAGCTCACCTCGTCGTCGGCGGCGTTTGAGATCCAATCGATATACACGTCGGTCGGGTATCCCAGCTCCGGGTGGTATGCGACGGTGAAGCTGTCGGCTTCGCGCAGTGCCCGTTCGATTTCGGCGAACAATCCGTACACGGTCTTGACGATCTCGTCGTAGCGGCCGATCTCGAGGGATTGGATGTCGAAGAGGTCGATCCCCCGGAAGGAGGCGGAAACCACTTCGTCCGAACGCACCGTTACCGAGTACGGGCCCCTGTGCTCTTCCGGGCAAAAACAGCCCCGGGTGAAGGTGTAGTCGTAGTTGGGCGAGCCGTTGTCCTCCCAGCGCGACAGCGCCGCCACGAAGGCCTCTCGTTGTTGTGGGTCCCCGGGCGGGGGCTCTGCAACGAACTCCCGAACGGTGAGGACGAATCCGCCGTCGACCGGCAATTCGGGCTCATTGAAGATGTATGAGCGGGGATAGCCGTACTCGGCGTCGTACTCGACGTCCACCGGGAAATCTCCTGCGTCGATGGTGGCGCGGATCGAGTCGAAGATCTCGTCGACCGAGTGGTACGGGACACCCGGATCCGGTCCCAGCCCCACCCGGCGGGCGACGACGGTTACAGATCCTTCGACCCGCACGAACCAGGGGCCCTGGTCGCACTCGCACGCCAGCTCGTAGGTCATCTCGTAGGCGTCGGGCCGGTTGGCGTCCCACAGCAGCTTCGCTGCGGTCAGGAGATCGAGCTGGCCGGCCCTGGGAATCGTGGTGGTGGTGAGCCCCGGCCCGTCGATGTGGGTGGTCCCCGGCAGGCCGGTATCGAGCGAACCGCAGGCGCCTGCCACCAGAAGGAGGGCGGCGATGGTGAGTCGTTTCATACGGATCAGACGGTGCCGGGCCTCCGGCGGTTCCCGGCCGAACGGGTGCCGATGCGGCGCCGCCGGTCCCGACTATCCGTCAAGGAGTTCCTGCAGGGTGGGCCGGAGGATATCGGGGAGGCTCGACAGGGATTCGGAGGCGTCGGCTCTCGCTTCGGCCAGTTGGGCCTTTATCTTGTCGAGTTGGGACTGGAGTGCGTCGACGGCGCTTTCGAGCTCCAGAATCCGCTTCACACCTTCCAGGTTGATGCCGGCCTGTGTCAGCAATTGAATGGCACGAAGCCGCTCGAGGTCCTCCTCGGAGTAGCGGCGAGTGCCGCCGGGGGTACGGTACGGGCTCAGCAGCCCCCGCCGCTCGTAGATGCGCAGGGTCTGGGGGTGGATGCCGGCCAGCTCGGCCGCCACCGAGATGATGTAGACGGCTTCCTCGCTACTCATGATGTCACCCCCAGGTGAGATCGGACGTCGGCCGGCTCGCGTGATTTCAACTCTTCCAGCAGCCGGCGCGTTTCCTCGTCCAGCTTGTCGGGCACGGCCACCTCGATGGTGGCGAGCAAGTCGCCCACCCCGTTCTTGGCGCTGGGAACCCCCTTGCCTTTGATTCGGAAGGTCTTGCCGCTGTCACTACCCGCCGGGATGCGCAGCCGTACCTGTCCGTCGAGGGTGGGTACGGCGATGTCGGCGCCGAGGGCGGCCTCGGTGAACGTGACGGGCACGGTCACACGAAGATTGTTCTTGCGCCGGGTGAACAACGGGTGGCGCCCGACGTTCACTTGCACGTGCAGGTCTCCGGGCGGTCCGCCGTTGCGCCCGGGTGCGCCCTTGCCGGGCACACGAATGGTCGCGTTGTTCTTGATCCCGGCCGGGATGCGCACCTTGATCGACCGCACCCGGTTCTGGGTTCCTCGTCCTCCGCAGGTGTGACACGGCGTGGAGACGGTGCGGCCGGTGCCGTGACACAGATCGCATGCCTGGCTGATGGAGAACATGCCTTGCCCCAGGGCGATGGCTCCCGTCCCTCCACAACGCGGGCAGGTCGTAGTCGTGCTTCCCGGCTCGGCGCCGGTTCCCGAACAGGTACGACAGATGCTCGGTCCGTCAACGGCAACGGTGGCGGTGGTTCCCGTTATGGCTTCGGTGAACGCGAGGTTCACCGTGCTGTAGAGGTGCTCGCCCTGGATGGGCCCCGCACCCCGCCGGCCGCGGCCCCCGAACAGGTCCCCGAGGCCGCCGAAGCCCCCGAGCAGGTCGCCCAGATCTTCGGCCTGGAACCCGGCACCCGGGCCGCCCGGCCTCCCTCCGAACCCGCCGCCGGAGGCGTAGAGCTCCTTGGCCTGGTCGTATTGCCTGCGGGTCTCCTTGTCCGAGAGCACCGAGTAGGCGTGGGAGACCTCCTTGAATCTCTCCTCGGCGGCAGTGTTGCCGGGATTGGCGTCGGGATGGTGCTGCTGCGCCAGCTTGCGATACGCCTTCTTGATCTCGGCGTCCGAGGCGGTCTTCGGTACGCCCAGAATGGCGTAGAAGTCCTTCTCGAACCACTCCCTATCCATCGCTGCCTTCCCGTCCACCCGGGTCATCGTCGCCGACCGCTACGAGCGCCGCCCGGATCACCCTCCCCCGCAGCGTGTACCCGCGCCGCAGTTCTTCGAGCACAACCGGATGATCGGAGGTGCCTTCCATTGTCACCGCTTCGTGAATCTCCGGGTCGAACAGCTCCCCGACGGTGGGGATGACCTCGAGACCCTCCTGGGCGAGTGCATCCAACAGTTGCTGGCGGGTTCCGTTGACGCCACCGAGGAGGTTGGCCTCGGTCTCGGTCTCGGGCTCGTGGGCGACGGCCAGGTCGAAACTGTCGAGAACCGGCAGCAGCCCGGAGACGACTCGCTGGCTGGCTCGTTCGACGAGGTCGGCCATCTCCCGCTGCGTGCGCTTGCGGAAGTTGTCGAAATCCGCCGCCACCCGCCGCAGGTCGTCCAGATACTGCTGCGCTTCGTCCTGGGGAACCGTGTTGGCGCGGAACCCGTCGAAATCTGCGCTCACCTGCTGGAGGTCCTCCAGATAGGTGCGTGCTTCGGTCCGGGCCCTCACCAGCTCGTCCAGGAGCAGGTCGCGTGCCGCCGCCGGATCCTCCGGCAGGGCTTTGGCCAGTTCCGCAGCCTCCTTCTCGGCTACGAGGGCCGCGTCGGTCGAACCTGTCTCGTCACTCATTGATCGTCCTCGTCCACGATCTCGGCGTCGACCACTTCCTCGTCGTCATCGTCGTCGGCACTCTGCTCACCGCCGGCTTCACCGGCCTGGGCGGCGGCCTGGGCTGCCTCGTTGATCCGCTGCCCGAACACCTGGGATGCCGCAATCAGCGCGTCGGCCTTCTCTGCGAGCTCGTTCGCCTCTGCCTCTTCGTTGCCGAGAACCGCCTTCAGCTCGGTGAGTTTCTGGTTGATGTCGTCCTTCTCCTCGTCGGAGAGCAGCTCCTCGTGCTCTTTGAGCAGCTTCTCGGTCTGGTAGGCCACGTTGTCGGCGTTGTTGCGTGCCTCTACCGCCTCTCGTCGGGCGCGGTCCTCCTCGGCGTGAGCTTCGGCATCGGTCATCATGCGGTCGATCTCGTCCTGGGACAATGCGGTCCCGCCCGTGATCGTCATCGCCTGGCTCTTGCCGGTCCCGAGGTCTTTGGCATTGACCGACACGATGCCGTTGGCATCGATGTCGAACGTCACCTCGATCTGTGGCGTGCCACGCGGTGCCGGGGGTATTCCCGTCAGCTTGAAGCGGCCGAGTGACTTGTTGTACTGGGCCATCTCCCGCTCGCCCTGCAGCACGTTGATCTCGACTTCAGGCTGGTTGTCGGCATCGGTCGTGAAGATCTGGGACTTGCGGGTGGGAATCGTGGTGTTGCGCTCGATCATCTTGGTGGAGACGCCTCCCTTGGTCTCGATGCCGAGAGTCAACGGGGTCACATCGAGCAACAGGATGTCCTTCACGTCGCCCTTCAGGACGCCGGCTTGCAGGGCGGCTCCGGCAGCCACGACCTCATCTGGGTTCACGCCCTTGTGCGGCTCCTTGCCGGTCAGCTCCTTCACGAGCTCCTGGATGGCCGGCATCCGAATGGAGCCACCGACGAGGATGACGTGGTCGAGGTCACCGACCTTGAGCCCGGCATCCTTGATCGCCTGGTGGAACGGCGCTTTGGTGCGCTCGACCAGGTCCTCGGTCAGCTTCTGGAATTCGGACCGGGTGAGGCTCATTTGCAGGTGAAGCGGCCCGGCGTCGGAGGCAGTGATGAAGGGCAGGTTGATCTCGGTCGATTGGGCGCTCGACAGCTCGATCTTTGCCTTCTCGGCTGCTTCCTTCAAGCGCTGCAGCGCCATCGGGTCCGCCCCCAGGTCGATGCCGTGATCGTTCTTGAACTCTTTGACCATCCAGTCGATGACCGCCTGGTCCCAGTCGTCGCCGCCCAGCTGCGTGTCCCCCGACGTCGACTTGACCTCGAAGACGCCTTCGCCGATCTCGAGCACCGAGACGTCGAACGTGCCACCGCCCAGGTCGTACACGAGGATGGTCTGGTCGTGCTCCTCCTTGTCCAGCCCGTAAGCGAGTGCGGCAGCCGTCGGCTCGTTGATGATGCGCAGCACCTCGAGGCCGGCGATGGTGCCGGCTTCCTTGGTTGCCTGGCGCTGGGCATCGCCGAAGTAGGCCGGGACGGTGATGACGGCCTCGGTCACCGGCTGGCCGAGGAAGGCTTCGGCATCGCGCTTCAGCTTCTGGAGAATCCGCGCCGAGATCTCCTGAGCCGTGTAGTCCTTTTCGTCGATCTTGATGCTCCAATCCCGGCCCATGTGGCGTTTGACGGAGCGGATGGTTCGGTCGGGGTTGGTGATCGCCTGGCGTTTGGCGACCTCGCCCACCAGCACCTCGCCGTTCTTGGAGAACGCCACCACCGACGGGGTGGTGCGGTGTCCTTCGGCGTTGGCGATGACCGTGGCCTCGCCGCCGTCCATGGTGGCGATGACGCTGTTGGTCGTTCCGAGATCGATTCCTACTGCGCGAGCCATGAGCTTGCTTCTCCTCTGTGATCGAGTCTTTAGTCAGTTCGAGCAGTATAACCTGAGTGAGGTATTGTCATATTCCCGACTCGGGTCGTCTCCCCCGACGGCCCGATTAGGGGACGGGTTCGAAACGTGCCTGGAAGAACCGCAACTCGTCCGGCTCGTAAGTGAAACGGAGACCGGGCACGGCCGCGCGGTTCTCGTGGACCCGGGCGATCGACTCGATCGTCACGTCCATGTGCGACTGGGTGTAGACCCGGCGTGGGACGGCGAGCCGGGTGAGCTCGAGCTTGGGATGATGGTTCTCGCCCGTCCTCGTGTCGCGCCCGGCCGAGACAGTGCCGCGTTCCATGCCCCGCACCCCGGCGTCCAGATAGATGGCGGCCGTGAGGGCAGCCGCCGGAAAGTGGTCCTGGGGCAGGTGGTCGAGAATGGATCGGGCGTCGAGAAAGACCGCGTGGCCGCCAACCGGCCGCACGATGGGAATCCCGTGCTTGATGAGCCCGTCGCCCAGGTATTCGACCTGACCGACGCGGGAGCGGACGTGATCGTCGGAAGCCACCATTTCTTCGATGCCCCGGGCGAGCGCCTCCATGTCCCGGCCCGACATGCCGCCGTAGGTGTGGAGACCTTCGAATGCGACGAGGAGCGCCCGGGCGCGGCGAGCCAGCTCGGGATCGCGCAGCAGCAGCAACCCGCCGATGTTGACGAGGTTGTCCTTCTTGGACGAGACCGTGGCCCCGTCGGAATTCGAGCAGATCTCGCGCAGGATGTCGTGGATCGAGTGGTCGGCGTAGCCGTGCTCACGCTGCTGGATGAAATAGGCGTTTTCGAGCGCCCGGGTGGCGTCGAGCATCACGAGGATGCCGCGCCCCGAGCAGTACTCGTAGACCTCACGCAGGTTGGCCATGGAGGCGGGCTGCCCGCCGGCCATGTTCACGTTGGTCTCGAACGACACATACGGCACCCGGTCGGCCCCGTACTCGTCGACCACAGCCGCCAGCTTGGCGAGGTCGATGTTGCCCTTGAACGGGTGGAGGCTGTCGGGCTCGTGAGCCTCGTCGATGATCACGTCGATGAAGGTCCCTCCCGCGTACTCCTGATGGAAGCGAGTGGTGGTGAAATACATGTTCCCGGGAATCGCGTCCCCGGGCTCGATGAGGATCTGGCTCAGAATGTGCTCGGCGCCTCGTCCCTGATGAGTGGGAATGATCTCCTCGTAGCCGTAGACCTCGTGGACGGCATCGACGAGGTGGTAGAAGGACCGCGAGCCCGCATAGGCCTCGTCTCCGAGCATGAGCCCCGCCCATTGGTTGTCAGACATGGCCGACGTGCCCGAGTCGGTGAGCAGGTCGATGTAGACGTCGTCGGAGCGGAGCAGGAAGGAGTTGTACCCCGCCTCCCGGATGGCGCGCTCACGCTCGGACCGGGAGGTCATTCGCAGTGGCTCGACCATCTTGATCTTCCACGGTTCGGCCCAGCTCGGGTGGCTCATCAGTGTCTCCTCGACTTGCTGCGTTTCGAGCGTATGAGACGTGGGCACCGGCGGCCAGGGCCGTTCGGCAGTGCGATCTAGTCCCGGATGGGGCACTCGAGTCGAGTGCCGGGTGGAGGCGACCCGGTGGCCGGTAGCCTGGGGTCATGACCTCGTTCGACTACGACGTGGCGATCATCGGAAGCGGTTTCGGGGGAAGCGTCTCCGCCCTCCGGCTCACGGAGAAGGGCTATCGCGTGGGAGTCATGGAGGCCGGCCGCCGCTACCGGGACGACACGCTGCCCAAGTCGAGCTGGAACCTCCGCAAGTTCTTCTGGTTCCCACGGCTCGGGCTGCGAGGGATTCAGCGCCTGACCCTGCTCCGCGACGTCCTCATCTTGTCGGGCGCCGGTGTGGGCGGAGGTTCGCTGGTGTGGGCCAACGTGTGCTACGAGCCGCTTGACGACGCCTTCAATGACCCGCAATGGAGCCACATCACCGACTGGAAGAAGGAGCTGGCCCCCTACTACGACCTGGCGCGGAGAATGCTGGGAGCCGAGCGGGTCCCGTTCGAGACCAACGCCGACCAGGTGATGCGGGCCGTCGGGCGCAGCCTCGGGGTGGAGCACACCTTCCATCTCAACGAGGTGGCCGTGCATTTTGGTACCCCGGGCGAGGAGGTGCCGGATCCATACTTCGGAGGGCAGGGCCCGGCCCGGGCGGGGTGCGTCCATTGCGGCGGCTGCATGGTCGGCTGCCGTTACAACGCCAAGAACCGGCTCGACAAGAACTATCTCTACCTCGCCGAGCGGCTCGGCGCCGTCGTCCACCCGGACCATCAAGTGATCGACCTGGAAGCTCTCGAGGGCGGCGGATACCGATTGACGGCCCGCAAGCCGGGGCTGTCGCCGCTGCGGCGCACCCGGACCTACACCACCGAGCAGGTGGTGTTCGCCGCCGGAGCCCTCGGGACCACCAGGCTGCTGATGCAACTGCGCGACGGCGGCCGGCTTCCCGGCCTGTCGGACCGTCTCGGCTACCTCGTCCGTACCAACTCGGAAGCCATCACCGGCGCATCCGCCCGCTCGGCCGAGATCGACCATTCCCACGGTGTTGCCATCACCTCCTCGATTCACCCTGATGCCGACACGACCATCGAGCCGGTCAGGTACCCGAAAGGCAGCAACTCGATGGGATTGCTTTCCACTGTGCTGGTCGACGGCGGCGGACGCGCGCCGCGCTGGCTGCGACTGGTGGCGACGGCCGTCCGCCACCCGGTGACCTTTCTCCGTTCTCTGTCGGTTCGACGCTGGTCGGAGCGCACCGTCATCCTGCTGGTCATGCAGAGCATCGACAACAGCCTGCGGGTATTCCGCAAGCGGGGGCTGTTCGGGACCCGGCTCACGTCGGCTCACGACACCGGCAAACCCAACCCCCGCTACCTCCCGGTGGCCAATGAGGCCGCCAGGGCCGCCGCCGAGCACATGGACGGCGATGCGGGGAGCACGGTCAACGAAGTGGTGCTCAACATACCCATGACGGCGCACATACTGGGCGGAGCCTGCCTCGGCGATTCCCCCGACTCGGGCGTCATCGACCCGTACCACCGGGTGTTCTCCTACCCCGGGTTGCATGTGGCCGATGGTGCCGCCGTCGCCGCCAATCTCGGAGTCAACCCGTCGCTCACCATCACCGCTCTCGCCGAGCGCGCCATGTCGTTCTGGCCCAACCGGGGTGGCACGGACCCGCGCCCTCCCGCCGGGGAGCCGTACCGGGCGGTGGAGCCCGTTCACCCTGACAGCCCGGCCGTTCCGGTCGGTGCCTGGGCCGAGCTGCGTTTCAGCTAGAAATGATGGCGCCAGGAGGCTCATAGCCGTCGCTGGCGCTCGGCCTCACCGGACCCGTGGCTCGCGTAGTGTGGTGGGACCAATTCCAAACTCAGGACCAGGGATGGCCACGGTCGCACCCGCCCCGCCCGAAATGTCCGACGGATCCCCGCCGGAGAATCGCTCCACCAAGGGAGCCCCAGCGTTGCTGCGCCCGTTTGTCAATTATGTGGCGCGGATCGATGCCGGACTGGAGACCAAACTCCTCGGCGGCTTCCTGGTGATTTCTCTCCTGATGCTTGGCCTCGGGATCGTCGCGCTGTTCGTCGTCAACCGGATGGACAGCCAGGTTGACCGGCTCTCCACATTGCAGCAACAATCGGACAAGGCCCGGGTGATGCTGTACAGCGTTACCGCCCAGTCGCATTTCCGCACGATGGCGTTGCTGACAGACGAACCGGTGTGGACCGACAAGATCGTCGCATCCAAGGCAACCTTCACCAACCTCGTGGATGAGACCGAGCGAATAGCAATCGGTGATCACGGAAGTCTCTTCGACGACGTGCGGGCCATCGAGGCCCGCTACGCCGATGCCGGTGCTCGCGTTGAATCCCTGATAGCCGCCGGTGACAAAGAGGGTGCGCTGCAGGTCCACATCCTGTCCGAGCACGAAATCAGCCACGAGCTCGAAGATCTCGTCAACGACTTCATTCAGGACACCGAGACTCTGGTCGCCACCGAGGTACGTGGGTTCGGGAGCGACCGGCAGTTCCTGACGGTGGCCTTGACGATCTTTTCCGCTATGAGCCTGCTCGGGGCCGTTGCCCTCGGTGCCATCATCTCCTGGTCTGTCATCGGGCCGGTCCGCAAGATCGATCTCGCCCTCGATGCTCTCGCCAGCGGGGATTTCTCCGCACGGATCGACGTCCCGAACCGCGACGAATTCGGCTCCCTGTCCGACAACGTCAATCGAGCCAGCACGCAGCTCGAAACGCTTTACGGCAGGCTCGAGACCGTCAACCGCGATCTGCAAACCACTATCGACGAACAGGTCGCACTCATCGAGAACACTTCCCTGCTCCGCCGCTATCTGTCCCCGCAGGTGGCCGAAGCCATCATTGCCGGCAACCGGGGCATGGGTGAATCACGGAGAGCCGAGCTCTCGATCGCCTTTGTCGATATCCGCGGCTTCACCGCCATCTCGGAGTCGGCAGAGCCCGAGGAGATGAGCACGAGCATGAACCGATTCCTCACCACCATGACAGACATCGTGTTCAAATACGAGGGGACCCTCGATAAGTACATAGGGGATGCTCTGATGGTGTTCTTCAACGACCCGCTCCCTCAGGCCGATCACGCCGAACGGGCCGTGCGCATGGCGCTGGAGATGCAGCGCGAGCTGCACACGCTGCGAGAGAGCCTCGCCAGCGAGGCGCTCATGAACATCACGGCCGGCATCGGGATCTCCACGGGGTTCGTCACGGTCGGCAACTTCGGTTCCCCCACCCGCATGGACTACACCGTCATGGGAAACCACGTCAACCTGGCATCCCGGCTCTCCGGTGACGCCGGCCCCGGTGAGATTCTCATCTCCGAGCGCACCTACGCCCTGCTGCCATCCGAGCTGGCGACAGCCGAGCCGGCCGGAGAACGGAACCTGAAGGGCGTCCAGCGTCCCGTCAAGCTCTTCCGCTTTGTCACAGAAATGGTGGCGTAGAGGTTCGCCGGGCGTCCTCGTCGGCGACGGGGACCCGCCCGCCAACGACAAGGAGGGCCGATGGCGGCACCAGACATCCCGGTCAACCTCGCCGACAAGTTCGCCATATTTCACGACCGCTGGTCCCCCAAAGTCATCGGACAGATCAACGAGCTACACCTCAAGGCTGTCAAGATCGAGGGCGAGTTCGTCTGGCATTCCCATCCGGACACCGAAGAGTTCTTCCTCGTTCACCGGGGCCGGATGACCATCCAGCTCGCAGGTCGCTCCGATGCGACACTCGAGGCCGGAGAGTTCTTCGTCGTGCCGCAGGGGTTCGAGCACCGTCCGGTCGCGCACGAGAAGTGCGAGATTCTGCTCCTGGAGCCGGCCCGTGTTGTGAACACCGGCGACGTGGCGGGTAACGAGCTCACGAGCGAGGACGAGTGGATTTAGCCCGGGGGCGCCGCCGGTGAGCGTCTGAACACGCGTCGCTACGCAAAGGCTGCGATCACCGGTGCGAACGCCTCAATCGAGCCGAGGTTGGAGAGGTCGGGCATGGTGATGATCGCCGACTGGAGGCCCGCTTCGGCATAGGCACGGAACCGCCCGATGTGGTCCTCGGCCGTGCCGGCATTGACCTGGGCGGCAAATGCCTCGGCCGAGCGGTTGGCGGGGCGCAGCCGGTCGACTTCGGCCTCGAGCTCGGCTCGATTTGGGGCGATCAGCACGGTCGAGAGGTTGGTGATCTCGATCTCGTCGGGGTCGCGGCCGACGTCTGCACAGTGGCGCTCGATCACATCGATCTTGCCGGCAATCGCGGCCGGGTCGCCGAACAGGTTGCAGGCATGGGCGTAGCGGGCGACCAGCCGCAATGTCTGCTTCTCGCCGGAGCCGCCCACCAGGATCGGCACCGGGTCCTGAATCGGCCGCGGATAGCACATCGTCTCGGGGAGCGTGAGCACCGAGCCTTCGAACGCGGGCGAACCCGGCCCCCACAGCACCGGCAGCATCTGCAGAACGTCCTCCAGCAGTGCGTAGCGATCGGCCACCGGCGGGAACTCCCACCCGTAGGCCTCGTGCTCCTTGGCGAACCATCCGATCCCGAGGCCGCACACGGCGCGGCCACCGGACAGCACATCGAGGGTGGCGACGATCTTGCCGAGATGGGCGGGATTGCGAAACATGATCCCGGACACCAACACACCGAGACGGATGCGCTCGGTGACGGCAGCCAGGTACCCGAGCGTGGTGTAGCTCTCCAGCATGTCATGCCATTCCGGCCCCACCTGCGGTATCTGCCGGAAGTGGTCCATCACCCACAGGCTCGAGAAGCCTGCAGCCTCGGCGGCCCGTCCGATGGCGGCCAGATGCCCGGCAAGTTCCGCCGAGCCACCCTGCCAGTTAAAGCTGTTGACCTGCAGCCCGAACGAGAGCTTGCGGGGGTCGCGGCGCTGGGCGGCGGCCCCGGCGTCCGCGGCCAGCTGGTCGGCCGGCACGAGGGCGACGGTGCCCGGTTCGAAGACCGCCGCGAAGCCCTCGTCGCCGAGACGTTCCCGGACGTCGAGCCATTGCTTGATCTGGCCGGACAGCACGTTCGCCGGAACCGGCCGGGACCGCAGCTGGTTGCGTTCCCGGCATACCTTCGCCGGAGTGTCGAACCCGATCGCATAGCAGGGGACCCCGTAGCCGGCGGCCACCTGGCGGTGGCGAGCACGCTGGTCGTGGTTGAGGCCCAGCGTGTCGATCACGGTCGTCAAGCCCCGGGCCAGCCGCTTGGCGACGATTGCGTCGAGCAGCTCGAAGGCGTCCTTGCTGGCCTTCTGGTCGTGCTCGTCGATTCCCACCCGGGCACGAAGCTCATCCGAGCTGACGATGTGGCCGGCCGGGAACTGCTCCCGAGCCCAGCTGGTCTTGCCGGAACCGGACGGCCCGACCAGCACGACCAGGCAAGGCGAGGGCAGGCGTAGCGACATGCTCCGAAGTTAGTCGGACCGCCCTACGGAAAGATGCCGCGCTCTACGAGGGTATTGAGGCAGCGGCTGACGGCCACAACGTACGCCGCCGTCCGCAGGTCGGGGGTCGGCAGCGGTTCGGCACCGGGGTGAGCCCGGGCCCAGGCCTCCCGGTGCTCGTCGAGCCGCTCGAGCAGTGAGATGCGCCTGGTTGGCACCGTATCGACCGCTCCGAGCATCGTGCTCGTCCCACTGGCGATTCTCGAGATTCTGAACCCACTCGAAGTAGCTCACCACCACCCCTCCGGCGTGGCGCTAGAGGCATCCGGCCTGTCCAGGCGGTAGCGTCCGGGGAGCGACGACCAGGAGCACAGGTGCAGCCGGGCTTGACCGCCGAGATCATGTTGACCGTTGGCGAATCGGATACCGCCATCGCCCTCGGGTCCGGCGACGTTCCCGTGCTGGGCACGCCCCGCATTGTCGCCTTGTGCGAAGAGGCGACTGTGGCGGCGGTGTCCGGTCAGCTGCCCGAAGCCTCAACCAGCGTCGGCACGCGAATCGAATGCGACCACATGAAACCCACCCCGGTGGGAGAGACGGTTACGGCGCGAGCCACTCTGGTGGAGGTGGATGCCCGGCGCCTCCATTTCACCGTTACCGTCGCCGATGGCGGCGGCGGCGCAGTTTCGGTGGCGCGAATATGGCGAGTAGTGGTTGAGCGGGACCGGTTCCTCGACCGGTAGGTTTGGGGAAGCATGGCGGGAATCCACGGCGGACAGATCATCGCCCGGGCGCTGAGAGCCGAGGGTGTCGACACAGTGTTCACCCTCACGGGCGGCCACATCGTTCCGATCCTGGACGGGTGCGTCCAGGAGAACATCCGGGTGGTCGATGTCCGTCACGAACAGACCGCCGCCCATGCCGCCGAGGCGTATACCAGGCTGACCGGCCGTCTCGGGGTAGCTGCGGTGACCGCAGGGCCGGGAGTGACCGACACGCTCACCGCCCTGGCCGCCGCCTACTTCTCGGGCTCTCCGATGCTGCTGCTCGGGGGCCGGCATTTCATCCGCCAGGAGCAGCGGGGCGGGCTGCAGGAAATGGACCACCCGGGTCTGGTGCGGCCGGTGACCCGCTGGGCGGCCACCGCCTGGGAGACGGCACGCCTGGCCGACTACATCGCCATCGCAGCCCGCCATGCCTTCGCAGGCCGGGGCGGGCCGGTCTTCCTCGACGTTCCGCTCGACGTCCAGGCCGACATGGTGAGGGAGGACGCCGTCGACTGGCCCGAGAGCTACCGCCACAGCGAGGCCCTCGGGGCCGAGGACGCCGTGGTGGACCGGATCGCCGAGCTGCTGCTGCGCGCCGAGCGTCCGGTGGTGTTCGCCGGCGGCGGCCTGCGGCCACAGCTGGCCGAGCCGCTCCAGCCGTTCGCAGAGGCGCTCGGGGCGATGGTGTATCTCAACGGCTCGGCACGCGGGGCGCTCCCATTCGGTCACGAGTTGCTCGGTAGTCGCACCCGGAGCGAGGCCTTCCGGGAAGCCGATCTCGTTCTGGCGCTGGGTGTCGACTGGGACTTCCGCACCGGCTACGGCTCCACGATCAATCCCGGGGCGACCGTCGTGCAGGTGGATGCCGAGCCCACCAAGATCGGGTGGAACCGGGCTGCCCATGTCGGCATCGTCGCCGATCCCGGCAGGTTCCTCGACCTTCTCGAACGTCGAAAAGCGACCTACGGTCGCAGCAACGTCGCCGGGTGGACCAACCAGCTGCGTGCGACTGAAGCCCAGAAGCTGTCTGCCGCGAGTGATCTCGCCGACTCGGTGGACGCCCCGGTCCATCCCGAGCGTTTCGGGCGTGAGGTAGGCGAGTTCTTCGGGGCGGATGCCATCGTCGCCGTCGATGGGGGCGACATCGTCTCGACCACCGCCAAGTGGCTGCAGATCTCACACCCGGGCCACCTGCTCGACCCCGGGCCGTTCGGGACGCTTGGCACCGGGCCGGGTTACGCGCTGGCCGCCAAGGTGGTTCATCCCGACCGGGAGGTCGGCATCGTCTTCGGCGACGGAGGATTCGGCTTCCACGGCATGGAGTACGACACGTTTCTGCGCCACGACCTTGCGATCATCGGAGTGGTCGGGAACGACGGGGTCTGGAACAACATCAAGACCTTCCATGCCGCCTTCTACCCCGACCGGCTGGTGGCAACCGACCTCGGCGTTCGCCCGTACCATGCCGTGGTCTCGGGACTGGGGGGCCACGGCAGCTTCGTTCGCAAGGCGAGCCGAATGGCGGCGGCGCTCGACGAGGCTCGGGAGTCGGGACAGGCAGCACTGGTCAACGTGCACGTGCTCGAGACGTTTCGAGCCAGCTCGAACTATGCCCAGTGAGGGTCTACGGATCCGGTTGCGAGCAGCGGCTAGTCCTTCCAGGGCACGGTTCCATCGGGAACGTCGACGCGGCGGCCGTCCAGGTAGGTACCGAGCACGCGGGCGGCCCGCAGCTCATCGGGGGTTGCCGCCAGCGGGTCGACGTCGAGGACCACGAAGTCAGCCGGGCTGCCGGCGGCCAGCGGCGTCGGCTCGAGCATCGCCCGGGCCGCCCCGGTTGTGAACAGCCGGAACGCCTGCTCGGCGGTGAGCCCCTCCTCGGGGACGATTCCGCATCGGTCGCGGGCCGCCGCCATGCCCGCCAGGGGGTGAGGAGGCTCAACCGGGCAGTCTGAGCCTCCTGCCAGCGGCACCCCCGCCTCCAGTAGGGATCGGAACGGGTAGCAGTCCGCGAGCCGCTCCGCACCCACCCGCTTCTCCAGCCACTGCGTTTCCGATGCCAGGAACGCCGGCTGGACCGAGGCAACGACACCCAGCCGGGCGAAGGCGGCGATCTCGGCCGCACCCAGGACCGAAGCATGCTCGATGCGGAGCCGGTGTGGATCGGCCTCCCGCTCGATCAATCTCTCGTAGAAGGACAGGACCGCAGCATTGGCGGCATCGCCGATGGCATGGATGGCCACGACCCCGTCGAGCTCGAGGGCAGCTTCTGCGAGGGGGAGGGCGGCCGCCGGGTCGAATCGCAGTTGGCCGGTCGTGTCGCGGTCGGTGAATGGCTCGTGCATGGCAGCGGTATGGCCGCCGAGGCTCCCGTCGCCGAATATCTTCACTCCCAGAAACGTCAGCCGGGGGGATCCGGTTTCCCGGATCCGATGGGCGGCATCTCGCAGCTGCTCGGAGTCCCGGCCGATCACGAGGACCCGCACGTTGATGGGCAATCGGTGGGCAACCCTCACGAGCTGTGAGAACTGGTCTCCGAGATCCGCCCACGGCCCGTCGCCGCATCCGACTATTCCGGAGATGCTCGTTAGGCCGACGGCCGCGAGGGCGTACATGGCATCGACGACCTGATCGTCGGACACCGTCTGCCCGGCCCGGCTTGCCAGCGGCAGCGAAACCGTTTCGATCCCCATTTCCCGCAGCACGCCGGTCGGCTCCCCGTGCTCATCCCGGTCGAGGGTGCCACCCACCGGATCTGGTGTGGAGCGGGTAGCGGCGGCGACACCCAGCGCTGCCGAGTTCGCAACTGCGATATGCCCGCAGTACCGATGGATGATGACCGGTCGATCGACCATCATCGTGTCGAGGTCTTCACGAGTCGGGAGGCGTCGCTCGGCCAGCGTCTCATCGTCCAGCCGTATGGCACTGATCGGCATCCCCGGCGGGAGCCCTCCGGCAGCCAGGCGAAGCCGTTCTCCGATGTCGGCGAAGTCGCGGGCGGTCTTCAACGAGGGCACGACCAGTGAGGCGGCATACGTGACGGGATGGAAATGGGCGTCACGCAGGCCCGGCACGATGACCCCCGCCAAGCTCTCCGACGTGTCGGCGCCGGCTCCGAGCTCCTCGGCCGGCCCCACCGCCGCCACCCGGCCGGATTCGATCAGCATCGCATCGGCCGGCCCCGCGCCTGGTGCGATCACCCGATCGGCTCGAACGAGATGCATGGTGTCGATTCTGGCAGCTTCAGCCGGCGGTGGATTACCGCCACCCGGAGCGAGCTTCTCCTAAAGTCCCACGGTCCGGCGACCGAACCAGACAGCCGAGGAAACCCCGACACCGGTAGAAGCAGAAATTGTCACGTTCCAAGGCCCGCCCCGGGTCGGTCAAGCACCGGCCTGTTTCGTTGCTCCAGATTGCACTGGTGGTGCTCCTGGTGGCCGCCCAGGTAGCCGGTGAGATCGGGCCGCTCACTCCGGCGTCTGCCGCACCCGGAGAGAGCTGCTTCACCGTGTCGGATGGAAACAACACGCTCTATCGGTACAACTACGACGGGCCGAGCTATCAGACCATCGGTGCGACCGGCGTCCCCAACATCGAGGCCATCTCGTGGGATCCCGTGAACTCGGTGCTCTACGCCATGGACGCCGGCCAGCTGGGAACGCTCAACCAGACATCCGGCGTGTTCTCGCCGATCGGGGCGAACAGCGGCCTGGACATGGATGGCCTGGGGATCGATCCGTTCACCGGTGTCATGTACGGCGCGATTCGCCGCGCCGACGGACAAAGCGGCGCCGGCGGCGTCTACGACGATCTGGCGACCATCAACATCGGCACCGGGGTCGTGAGTGTCATTGGTCCCATCGCCGGGGCCGTCGACGACGGCGGGGCCGCTCTCTACGATATCGACGACCTCGCCTTCGATCCGACGACCGGTTCGCTGTGGGGCGTCGCCAACGCCGGTGGCAGAGACACGCTGGTCACCATCAACAAAGCGACCGGTGCGGTCATCCAATCGGTCGGGGAATTCGGGCCCACCGACATGGAAGGCCTCAGCTGGAATGACATCGGCGGACTGCGCGGAACCACCGGTGGCGGTCGGACGCTCTGGCACATCGATCCGAGCAACGGGAACTCGAGCAACCCCATCGCCCTCAATCCGGGCTCGGACTTCGAGTCTCTCGGGTGCTACCGGGTGGGAGGGCCGATGTCGAACACGATCACGGGTACCGCGTATCTCGATCGCAACGTCGACTCGGTGTTCGGGGCTGGTGACACCGGCACGTCCGGGCACACGGTCAACCTCTACCGGGATGTCGACGGCGATGGCCTTCTCACAAATGCCGACGATGTCACGTTCGACGGTGTGCTGGACGCCGGCGACATCCTGGAGACGACGTCCTCGAACGGAGCGGGTTTCTACAGCTTCGCGGTAGGGGCCTCTGGCGCCTTCATCGTCGACCTGGTGGCAGCCACGCTTCCGGCCGGCTCGCGGCTCACCACTGTCGGACGCCGCGCCGTCGACTTCGGGACCGCCTATGGGGTGACGGATCCGGACAACGATTTCGGCTACACCATCCCCGCCATCGCGTTGACCAAGAGCACGAGCACGCCGACGATCAACGCCGGAGAGTCCGCCGTCTATTCATACCAGCTGGAGAACACTGGCACAGAGCCCTTTCCAGTGGCAAACGTCGGCGTAACGGACGACGCCTGTGCACCGGTGTCCGGTCCGAGCAGCGGCGATGCGAACGCGAACAACGTGCTCGACCCCGGCGAGATCTGGGTGTACGGCTGCTCGACCACTCTGACGGTCGACACCCTGAACACGGCTACCGCGACGGTCGTTCCCAGCTTCGGGCCGGATCTGGTCGATCAGGATTCCGCTTTCGTTGATGTTGATGCGTTGGTGGATGTGTCGGTGAGCAAGGTGGAGACGGCTGGTCCGAGTTTTGTGGGGGATGCGGCGAGGTTTGTGGTCACGGTGGCGAATGCGGGTCCGTCGGATGCGAC